>CAJCCX010000158.1 GCA_903961015.1 uncultured bacterium | reverse complement strand
GTCCTCCAATCGCGATCGCACTTCGATCTGATCCGCAATCATTCGAAGCAGCAGTGATGATTCCAACTGCGGTGCTCGCGGCTGGATACGACCAGATATTGAGCAGTGCGCTTGGTGGAGGACGGACAAAGCAGACCGATGCAAACAAAGCGGAAACAGACGGCGGGAATGTCAAGATCGCTCCCTGAAAATCAATCAGCGATTTCGTGGCGCATCTCGGCTGATCGCATTCTTCAATTGTCGTCGAGCAACTCCCGCGCTTCGATTCCTTCGGTGCACGCGCTCATTATGGCGATTATCAATGTGACGCCAGATTCATTTTCAGATGGCACTCAGCACAATGATCTTCACCGCGCATGTGCATTTGCGCAACTTTGTATTGACGACGGCGCGCACATTCTTGATATCGGTGGAGAAAGCACGCGTCCCGGTGCAGTGCCAGTCTCTGTTGATGAGCAGATTGCACGAACTCAGCCAGTCATTGCTCGGCTGGCAAAGGATCTTCCATCAACTCTTGCAATTTCAATTGACACCACCCACGCAATCGTCGCCGAAGCAGCGCTTGATGCTGGCGCAACGATCATTAACGATGTCAGCGCAGGCCAAGATGATCCAAACATGTTCGCACTCGTCGCTCGGCGTAAGTGTGGATATGTGCTGATGCACCGTCTTTGCGAGCCAAGCAAAGATTCGTATAGCGATCAATACACAGACGCGCCAAATTATTCTGATGTTGTTTCGCAAGTCTGCGCTTGGTTGCAAGATCGCGCGCATTTGGCTGAAGCCGCAGGCATTGCGCGCGACTTCATTGCCGTCGATCCTGGATTGGGATTTGGAAAAACAGTCGAGCAAAACTTTTCACTCATCGCACGGATGAACGAAATTGTCGCGCTTGGATATCCAGTTGTCGTGTCTGCAAGTCGCAAATCATTTCTTGGTGCAGCGACAGGGGAGTCGCAACCATCGGCTCGGGTTGTGGCGAGCGTTGCAGCAGCGCTTCAAATGGTGCAAGCAGGGGTCGCGGTCGTTCGGGCGCATGACATTCGAGCTCATGCCGACGCTTTTCGGATTCGGGCGGCGATCAGCCTTCAAATTCTCTGAGAAATCAGCAAGAAAATGCCGCATACTTCGACAACCAAGCGGTGATACTATTTCGATTCGCATTTTCCCCCTCGCACTTTTTCTGGAACTCTTTTGGAGACGATTTTTATGGCTGGTCAGAACACGCTCGAATTCACTGATGGAAACTTCAAGGCTGACGTGATGGAATCAACAGTTCCAGTCTTGGTCGATTTCTGGGCGGAATGGTGCGGACCATGTCGCGCGCTTGGTCCAGCCATTGATGAACTCGCAAATGATTACAAGGGCAAGGCGAAAGTAGGCAAGGTGAATGTTGACAACAGTCGCGAAGTTGCGCTGCAATTCGGCATTCAGTCCATTCCAACACTGCTCATTATGAAAAACGGACAGGTTCACAAGAAGATGGTTGGATTAGTTTCCAAAACAGTCTTGGCTGGCGCGCTTGATTCCGCGATGTGATCTGTCTGATACGCTTTGTTTCATAGGGCCTGTAGCTCAATTGGTAGAGCGCTTCCATGGCATGGAAGAGGTCGTCGGTTCGAGACCGATCAGGTCCACTGAAAGATAAATTCCCGCAGGCTTCTTCGAAGGAGTTTGCGGGTTTTTTTACGCTCTTGGAAAATGTACAACTATGGAGTCTTGCGGGTAAAAAACCACCGCTAGAACTCGATTTCCGCCCGCAACCGATGGGCATACAAAACCATTTTCTGTTTGTTTGAAGGCATCGCCATAAAAGATTTCTGCTTCGCGCATCTCTCGCCGTGGACTGACCTTGATGGAGATAATAGTTGATTGCAATGCCCCCAATGACACGACTGTCTATAACGCAGCTCCTGCGAACTTAAAAACTTGGGGAATTCGTGATGCCGCCAACAAATCCAGTTTGGTCTAGTTACATGATGTCCGTTGTCGCGATGTGCAGTCCTGAAGTGCTTCGTCCAGCCACAAGTGGTAGATATCAAGCACCGACATTCCCATCTGCATTTACGAGCCAAGCTCTTGCGGGTGCATCGAATCCAGAACCGAAGACCGTGAACCCTTATCTTTGAAAAGAGTCGGAATCAAGGCGCTCCAATACCAAATTTTCGATACAGCAAAAGCGTGTCGAGTCGTACTGTCACACTTTTTTACGATGGACATGTCTCGAACATTTTTAATGTGGTTGCATTCTTGGGCGAGATATGCTTAACACTCATTATGGAGCAGGGACGAGTGCGGATCGTTGCTTCAACCTTTTCAAGCGGTGGAGCTGGTATGTCGTGGTTCGATTCGGATGGGAAGAGGCGAATCAATGCAATGACCCGCCCCGACGGAACGGTGATTTTGCCAAATAGAGAATCGATATAATATGGTTTATTACGCAGGGGGCGAATACTCAACTGCAATGCGGGCAAACGCAACGTGCGATAGCCTGCTCATGGTCATTTGTTCTCACATGATTTGGAAAACATCGAAGGAATTGAGATATGGATAACCAGAGAAGTAGCGATCGTGTATTCCCCAGCCCGTTCAATCAGCAGCGCCTGATTTCTGGTCTGGCTTCGGGATTACTAACTCTGTGCCTGACGGCGAATGTATTCGCACAGTCATACTCACCCGCTGCAATTCCAGCGGTTCCTGATGCGCGAAAACCTGGTCGGAATATTCAGCCATCGCAACCATCTTCCACGCAACCGCCTGCTGCGCAACCGCCCGCCACTCCGCCTGCTGCGCAACCGCCCGCCACTCCACCTGCTGCGCAACCGCCTGCCACTCCACCTGTTGCGCCTGCAACAACTTGGTCAAACGAAGGTTTGTTTTCGCAGTCAACCCAATTCGCTTTTCAATTGCAGCCAGCGAATCATCCTCAAATGCCAAGCATTGATCAATTGATG
>CAJCCX010000157.1 GCA_903961015.1 uncultured bacterium | reverse complement strand
GCTTCCAAAGCAGGAATGCTTGGCGTTTTCGTAAGCGACGAATGGACGAACCGACCTGCGGGATACTGGGAAAATTATCGCGAGAAGATTCGCGCTGTGACTCCACAGGACATCCAAATGGTCGCACAGAAATATCTCGTGCCTTCAAACATGACAATTCTTGTTGTTGGCAAGTGGTCAGATATTTCCAAGGGTGATGCGCAAGGCCGAGCAACGATGGAGCAGTTCAATGAAAAATTTGGTCCCGCAATCCAATTGCCGATGCGCGATCCAATTTCTCTGAAGCCGATTGCAACGTCTGCTTCTGCCCAACCTGCAGCAACTGGAGGTTGAGCCAGCATTCGGTTTGATCACTGTTTCCCGAGCGCCCAGCGCAATTCGGGCATTCGCAGAATTTTTGCGCAAACGAAGAATGCGCCTCCGCCAAGACCGACAAGTCCCAGGAGGACGCAGACGGTCACAATCCAACTTGAATTCGTCGGCGTGAATATCATCGCGCCGCTAAGAACACCGCCCATAAAAATCGATGCGAAGAATGTGTGCCACCAACTTCTGCGAACGTCACCAGTGATCATCGGTCCAACACGATGCGCAAGCAATCTTTGCAAGATGATCATTTGTAAAATCGCACAAAATGCTGTGGAGAGCGCCAGCCCTGCCGTATTCAGCGGAGTCCAAATGAGCGTGATATTCAGCAGGAAATTCAGCGCCACCATACTCACGGCCACAAGAACAGGCGTCATCGGTTCGCCACGCGCATAGAACGCTCGAGTCAGCAATTGATTGGCGCTATAAGCCCAGATTGCTGGTGCGAAGGCCATAAGGATTTTAGCGACCCGCTCGGTGTCTTCGCTCGAAAATGAATCTCCTTGAAAGACGGACGCGGTTAACGGCACGCGCAGCAGTATCAAGCCGATGCTTGCTGGGAAGCCGATGAACATCACCAATCGCAGCGCGCGCGCCATCGAAATACGAAAGGCAACTGGATCCTTCGCTTCGCGCGAAAGTTGTGGAAAGATCGCAGTTGCGACTGAAATCCCAAAGACTCCCAGTGGAAATTCGTACAACCGCTGTGCGAATGACATGGACGCCATCGATCCCTCTTGAAGTGGAAAAGCAACGCCAAAAATCGTCGGCCCAATCAACGTTGGATAGCTTGCAATGATCCCATCAACAAATGTGTTCACTTGCAACACACCCAAACCCAGCGCCATCGGAACCGCTTGTCGAATGACTTGCACAAATTTCGCTCGTGATTCTGGGCAGATCACACCACTTCCAATATCAAGACTCCGCAGCGACCATGCACTCCAAACCCATTGAAGGATGCCTGCGACCAAGACGCTGACCGCAACCACCATGATGTGCTTCGTCGGATCAATGACAGCGAACCCAAATCGTCGCATCATCGATGGAGCCAATCCGACGCTCGTCAACACAATCATCAAGTTCAAAATGATTGGAGCCGCAGCAGTCGGACCAAATCGGTGATGAACCTGAAGCACCGCTCCCATTAATGCGACCAGACAAATGAGCGGCATGTATGGAAGAAGAATCCCGACCATGCGCGCGGACAAGATCGCAGAATCCTGACCGCCGCTTGGCCAGAAGATCCACAATAGGACTTCGCCCAAGATGCACACTCCAGCGAGGAAGACCGCCACTCGCGAAAGGACCATTCGAGCAAGCGCCTTGCCAACGGCTGGATCGCGATCCTGAACTTGTGCATACACCGGCAAAAAACTGGAAGTGAGTGCTCCTTCGCCGAAAAGACGGCGGAAGAGGTTTGGCACCATAAATGCGAATGAAAATGCGTCAGTGACCACTCCAACGCCAAAGACACGACTCATCGCTGCGTCGCGAGCCAAGCCAGTGATCCGGCTGAGGAATGTCAACGCGGAGATGGTTCGTGCATGAAACTCAAAGCTTCTGGCCATGGGAGAAGGTAGATTTACCCATCGGCTCAATGAGACCATTTGCACCAATCATCGCCACGCTTGTTCTGGTTGTGGCATCGCCATTTTTCCAAGTCGGCTGCAGCAGCCCGCCAGAGATGGTGCTGGAAAGTGACATCCCAAATGTTCAGGGACTCGAACCGATCATCACCCGCGATATTCAGCGCAGCGGCGAACAAGTCGATGCGGTCGAAGTGCTTTACCGCGGCGATATCACGGCGACCCAGAAAAATGTTCAAGCGACCCGAGATCGCTTTGATGATGCTGGCTGGAGTTTGATTTCTCAGCAAGCCAGAGGAAATACAACTGTGCTCAACTTTGCGAAGGATACGCGCACAGCGAGAGTTGAAATCGCGCTCAATCAAATTGAGCCGATGATGAGCCCCGCAGTTTTGCAGGTTCGACCAGCAACTGACGGAACTCTTCCTACTGCGCCCTCGGCTGGGATTCCTCTCGTACTGCCAACAACCTCGGAATCGGTTCTGCTCGAAGGCTTTGCTCCGCCCCCAAACAAATAGTCGACGCGCTCATCGATGCAATGTGCTGACTGCGTTTGCGGCGATACGACCCGAGCGCAT
>CAJCCX010000156.1 GCA_903961015.1 uncultured bacterium | reverse complement strand
TAGTCCGACCAAGCATAGAAATCTTGAAACCCAGTCGTCGCATCGCTCGGCGCAATTTCGACAAAGCCCACACTTGTCGCAGCAGTCGCAACATCTCCAGAACCTTTTCCTGAGAGCAAATACAGTTCGCGGTTGCCATCAGGGCCAAGCCGCTCTCCTACAAGTCGAAACCACCACATCGCAAGCGTCGTCTGATCACCACTGGAAATCTCTCGCTTTGTTGGCGCAAGTTCATGTCGTGATAAACCTGCAATCGCACCCAACATTGGAATGCCAAGTCGGCGAGCCGTGGTCATCACAGAAATTGGATTCCCTGGAAGACCGAGTATCAGGCAAGGCGCGTTGGTTGCAGATGCGGGTCGTACTGCCGCCATCATTGGTCGACCAGGGCGCTGAGGAAGTTTGTGAAAAATAGTTTCTGCGCCAAGTTGTGACACAACTTGAGGAACAAAGTCGCGGTGTCCCATCGACACGCCGCCAGTCAAGATCACTGCGTCAGAAGATTTCATCGCCAGAGCAAGAGTCGCAGTAAGTGAATCCGCATCGTCAACTGCATGAACACAAGAAACAATTTCTATCCATGCGTGCGTACCGAGTAACGCCTGAATCACTGGGCCATTGCTGTCACGAATTTGCCAAGGTTGCACACTGTCATCAATAGAGACAAGTTCGTCTCCCGTGATCACGATTGCAACGCGCACACGTCGATGCACTTGCACTTGGGAAACGCCAAAGGAAGCAAGCGCACCAATTGTTGCAGCAGAAATCAAATGGCCTGCTTGTGCAATTTCCACGCCGCACTTCGCATTTTCCCCTTGCCGACGAATATTCGATCCACTTTTGATTGAAGCTGGATCAATCGTCAATCGAGCGTAATCGCCTTTGCGTAAGACATCTTCATGCCGAACAACAACATCAGATCCAAGGGGAATCGGTGCACCAGTCACGATACGGACTGCATGTGCGACAGGCATTAAAATGGGGGGGTGGCCAATTCGCGCTTCGTACTGCTCATGTGTGGAGTTTGTAGCGACTGGCAATCCGGTTTCGCTTGCCATGATGGTTAAGTCAGAAAGTGTTATTGCAAATCCGTCCATCGAGCTCAAGTCAAGTGCTGGACTATCGCGGTCGGCTTGAAGTATTTTGGCCAGTATGCGACCACAAGATTTCGTAAGCGGGACGGTTTCTGTCGCAACTGAAGTCAAGCGCGCACAGACAGCATCGATGGCTGCTTGTGGTGACGAAATGACCGAAGGAACTGGGGTTGGAGTCTGCGTTGTCATGAACAGTAAGTGTCATTCACTGGTGAAGAAAGATTGGCCGTATCTATGTGGTTCGATGATAAGCAGCGAAGCGATCAGATTGCATAAAGAGCTTTTCTGTGGGAACACACTGTTACACTTCAATTGTGATTGTGCGAGTCCTCATTTTCGGTGAACTTGCGCGAGAATTATCTTGTAAGGAGATTGCTGTCGATGTGGTCTCGACTGCGAAAGTTCGAGATGTAAATTTCGCTTTGGCGGCAAAATTTCCTGCTAAATCGCAACTCTTTCAAACAGCAAGGCTTGCAGTCAATCACGCATTTACTTCGCCAGATTCGCCCATCAATTCAAGCGACGAAGTTGCGCTCATAGAACTTGTAGGTGGTGGATGAGCGTTGCAATTCACATTGTCGATGGTCCATTGCAAGACGCTACAAATTATGGAGCGCAGAATTCTCTCGCCCAGACTGCGACGAACATTGGTGCGACACTCGTCTTCGAGGGAGTTGTCCGTGCACTTGAAGGCGCGCGCCACATTCGCGCGCTGGAGTATGAAGCGTATGAACCGATGGCATCGCGGACGCTTGCTGGATTGGCGCAAGACATTCTTGCTACGCACGGCTTGATTTCCATCACTGTCGAGCACAGTCGCGGTCAAGTCTCAGTGGGCGAGCGGTCTTTTCGATTGTCAGTCCAATCGACACACCGCAAAGAAGCGCTTGCCGCAACCGATGAATTCATCACCCGAATGAAATGCGATGTCCCAATTTGGAAGTCACCCGTCTATTCATGATCATCTCTGCCTGACCGTCTCCGTTAGGATTATCAAGATGCAAATGCCGAATGCGAAGTTGCCTCTCTTTTCTCCCAAGACAACCGCACCTGTGATAGCGAAAAGTATCGAGTTGCAAGTGACGCGAGTTTCTGATGCTGGAACGCAACCCTTGGTAGATCGTTTGGCGATCGAAGAACCACTCGAAATTCGAGTTGAGTTTTTCGAAGGGGAGGAAAAGAAAAGCAAGAGCGTTTCAATCACCATGCGAACGCCGGGTCACGACGAAGAATTGGCGGCAGGGTTTTTATTCACTGAAGGAATATTGCGATCCACAGCTGAAGTCATCGAAATCATTGGATGCGGACCAAACACTGGTGCGGGTCATTCTCAGAACACAGTGAAGGTTCGTTTGGCGCCACAAGCCAGCGTGAATTGGCCGAAATTGGAGCGGCACTTCTATTCCACATCAAGTTGTGGCGTGTGCGGCAAGGCATCTCTCGATGCGCTCGAGGTTCCAGGACTGCAACCAATCGCCCGCGAAGGGTTCAGAATCGCACCGATTGAAATTACTGCCCTGCAAGGAAAAGTTCGAGCGCACCAATCAGTTTTCGACCAAACTGGTGGACTTCACGGTGCGGCACTCTTTACGGCAGACGGCGAATTGCTCGAGGTTCGTGAAGATGTTGGCAGGCATAATGCGGTTGACAAACTCCTTGGCGCCCAATTCATTTCAGGAAAAACTCCGCTGTCGAATTGCCTTCTCTTCTTGAGTGGTCGAGCGAGCTTCGAACTTGTTCAAAAAGCACTCGTTGCAGGTATCCCAATGATTGTCGCGGTTGGTGCGCCATCAAGCCTTGCTGTCGAACTTGCAAAGCGATTCAATATCACACTCGTTGGATTTGTGCGTGATGGCAGATTCAATATCTATCATGGGGACTGGCGATTGAATTCGCCAGCGATCATGACTGCGACTTCAAACAGAAAGTTTGCTTGCAATGACTGATGAGCGCAATCCAGAATATTTGAGTCCCGAAGTGCTCGATGCAAATCTTCGCATTGGTAAACCTGCAGAATCAGCGGGGGGAGCTGCGGCGGTGAAAGTTGGATTGACAACTTCAGTCAAGCAAATGGGGGTTGTCCGTGCGGTTTCTGCGCTTCTTGATGTCAATCAAAAGACGGGATTTGATTGTCCAGGTTGTGCGTGGCCAGATCCTGAAAATCACAGGTCGATTGCTGAATTTTGCGAAAACGGAGCAAAGGCTATTGCAGAAGAAGGCACACTCAAACGGGTGACCGCAGAATTTTTTGCTGCTCGTTCCATCAATGAACTCTCGAGGGAGTCCGACCATTGGCTCAGCCAGCAAGGTCGATTGACCCAGCCGATGTATTTGCCCAAAGGGCAGACGCATTACCAGCCCATTTCATGGGAAGCAGCATTTCAAAAAATTGGCAATAAGTTGAAGTCCCTTGCCTCGCCCAATGATGCAGTTTTTTATACCTCAGGGCGCACAAGTAACGAAGCAGCCTTCTTGTATCAACTGTTTGTCCGTCTCTTTGGAACGAACAACCTTCCTGATTGTTCTAATATGTGTCACGAGTCGAGCGGGGTTGCGATGACTCACACCATCGGTACTGCAAAGGGCACTGTCTCCTTAAAGGACTTTGATTTTGCAGATTGCATCTTAGTGATCGGTCAAAACCCAGGCACAAATCATCCGCGAATGCTGCGCACATTGCAGGATGCTGCTCGCCGTGGTTGCAAGATCATCAGCATCAATCCCCTTGCCGAGACTGGATTGAAGCGCTTTGGGCATCCGCAAGAAATCAGCGGACTTTTAGGTTCTGGGACGATATTGGCAACGCATCATCTGCCAGTAAAAATCAACGGAGATGTTGCGTTGCTCAAGGGGATTCAGAAAGCAATGCTGGAAGAGCCGACACCGCGTATCGATGCGGATTTCATAGCGCAATTCACAGAAGGCTTTGATGTACTGCGTACGAATCTGCAGGACGTTCACTGGAATGACATCGTCGAAGGCTCTGGAATCTCAGAGCATGACATTCGCGAAGTCGCGCAAATCATCGCTGGCAGCAAAGCGATGATTTGTTGCTGGGCGATGGGCTTGACGCAACATCAAAATGCGGTGTCCAATATTCAGGAGATCATCAATCTGCTTCTGCTGGGCGGGCATTTCGGTCGGCCCGGCGCAGGTGCATGTCCAGTGCGTGGTCATAGCAATGTGCAAGGCGATCGCACAATGGGAATTTGGGAGAGACCTTCACACGCGTTTCTGCATCGACTTGGTACAGAGTTTCGTTTCACTCCGCCACATGCTCATGGGTACAGCACAGTCGAAGCGATCGAAGCGATGCATGCGGGCAAGGTCAAATTCTTTTTCGCTCTGGGAGGAAATTTTCTTTCTGCAGCGCCTGACACTGCATATACGGCTCATGGTTTGAATCGCTGCGAGATGACCGTGCAAGTCTCCACCAAGTTGAATCGCTCTCATTTAATCACTGGTGATGAAGCCTTGATCTTGCCATGTCTTGGTCGCACAGAGCTTGATTTGCAGGCAAACGGCGAGCAATTTGTGTGCGTTGAAGATTCGATGGGTGCGGTGCATTCTTCTCAAGGGCGTTTGGATCCAGCATCGGCGGAATTGATGAGCGAGCCAGCCATCGTTGCTGCTCTCGCTCAAGCAACGCTCGGCGCCACGTTTGGGATTGATTGGAGTGAATTCGTTCGCAACTATGACTCGATCCGTGAGCGAATCGCCGCAGTCATTCCTGGATTTGAAAATCTCAATTCACGCATTCGACAGCCAGGTGGTTTTATATTGCCCAACGCTGTGCGGGACCTTCGAGAATTTCGCACTGC
>CAJCCX010000155.1 GCA_903961015.1 uncultured bacterium | reverse complement strand
GACCCAGCATCCTTTGCGCCTTCATCCCAGTCGGGACCGGCGAATGCAGAACCCGCAAGCGAGCAAACAAGAATTGGGATGAGGGTTTTAGAAATTTTTGCCAAATGAAATCCTTTGTGGAAAAAGAGCCAGACATATTCAATTTAATGTAATACGAGTTTTTCATAAAGCAAAATAATTCAGAATGAAATCAGATGAAATGCCCTCTCCACAAACATCGATGCCACGTAATTCAAGATCATTTTCAAGCTAAAAACGTTAGACTAATGATGGATGCCGCCAAACAACGACGAAAAGACGCTGTTGCCCGAAGACGATCCACGCAAGAATCGTGCGATGGATGTCACCTCGGACTCCACCGCGCAAGAAAATGTGCATCCGACCCCTGAACCAGTCATTGGCATGGATTCTCGATCGTGGGATGGGACAGCCTTTGATGGCGCATCTGCTCTAAAGATTGGGCAGTCGGGCGCTCGATACAAGACTCTTTCCAAACTTGGCGAGGGTGGATTCGGCATCGTCTATCTCGCAGAACAAACCGAACCTGTCCGCCGAAAAGTTGCACTGAAGGTGATGAAGATGGCATTCGCTTCGTCTTCGACATTGGCAAGATTTGAAGCGGAAAAGCAAGCCCTTGCGATCATGGATCATCCGGGCCTTGCAAAGGTCTTCGATGCAGGCACGACACCCGAAGGTCAACCATACTTTGCAATGGAGTATGCACCAGGTGAACCACTCGCCACTTTTTGTGATCATCGTCGTATCGACATTCGAGGGCGGATCACTCTATTGGCGCAAATTTGCGATGCAATTCAACACGCCCACATGAAGGGAGTTGTTCATCGCGATCTCAAACCTGGAAACATCTTGGTGTGTGAAACCGACGAAGGATTTCGAGCGAAAGTGATCGACTTCGGAATCGCGAAGGCGATATCAGCTGGTGTCGTGGACAATCTTCTCGAAACGCAGTTTGGACAATTTGTTGGAACGCCTGTCTATATGAGTCCAGAACAAGCGGAGGGCGGATCGGTTGATATCGACACACGCAGCGATATTTATTCCATCGGTGTCATCTTGTACGAACTGCTTGCCAGTTCGACTCCCATCGAATCCGAAACACTTCGAAGATCAGGCATTGCTCACTTGCATAGAACCATCATGGAGACAGAACCGCCGCGACCAAGTGCTCGGTTGGCGAAGTCATCAATAGAAGAACGCAAGTCCATCACAAATGCACGAAGTATCGAGTTTGGAGCTCTCGAAAAATTGCTTAAGCGCGATCTGGATTGGATCACCATGCGTTGTCTGGAAAAAGATCGCACGAATCGATACGAGAGCGCGAGCGGGCTTGCTGCCGATTTGCGTCGATATCTCGATGGAGAAGCCGTCTTGGCTGGTCCACCTGGAACGCGATATCGCATGGAAAAGTTCGTACGTCGCAACCGCGTTGCAGTCGCGGCTGGATGTATCGCTGTGGTTGGATTAATCACATTCGCAGTCGTGATGGGCTTCCTTTGGTCCAAGGCAGAGAAACAACAGCAACGCGCGGAACAGACTCTCGCAGTATTTCTCACTTCGCTCAAATCGAACAATGTTTCTGGTTCACAATCAGGAAGTTCGGTCACAGTGCAAGACTTTTTGAAACTGGTTGAGAAAGAAGCCACTGAAAAGCTTCAGACCCAGCAGGACATTGCAAATGATGTTCGAGAAACGATCGGCCCAGTCTTTACTTCGCTGGCAGACTATGAGTCTGCGGCTCGCACAATGTTGGCTTCTGTGCAATATCGGCGCAACACTGCCTTGAATGGAGGCGTCACAGAAAATATTGCGCTTGGGAATTCGCTTCATGAATACGGCCGTGCGCTCTACTGGCTTGGCGGGACGCGCCTTCCAGAATCACGCCTGGCATATGAAGAGGCATTGAAACTGCGAAAACAATACTTGCCACCATCCGATCCGTTGACTGCAAAAACGATGATGCACCTCAGTATGGTCTATGGCGACTTGAAAGAACTAGAACTCAGCGATCAGTTAGGCAATGAATCAATCGCTTTGACGCGTAAGTTTGATGCAGAGAATGCCGAAGAACTCTCGAGAACGCTTTTCTCCAGAGCGACCACATTATGCAAGGCTGGGCGATTCGACGAAGCAAAGGTTTATGCAGATGAATCAATTCAGGTATTGATCAAAAAAAATGGCGGCAAAGATTGGCGACTCGGACGGAATCTTTCATTACTCGCAGAGATCGAAAGTGCTCGCAATCGATTGGATCTCTCTCTGGTTCACCAACGCAATGCGCTGGAATTGATCACGCCTCGATTTGGGCTCAATCATCCAACAGTGACGCAGGCTCAACAAAAATTAGCGGAGACTCTCTATGCAATCGCGACAGAGACACAGAGCCCAAATACCATGGCGCATACCAATGATGCGAACATGCTTGATGAAGCGATCAAATACGCACAATTCGCAGTTGATGGGAGAAGGCACGAAGGTAATTTCCCACGCAATCTCGGGGTTTCACTTGCGCTGCTCTCCAAACTGAACAAATTGAAAGGCGATATCGAGACATCTATCATTCTCGAATCTGAGATTATTGCTCTTCTTCGTGAGCGTGCGCCTCAAGCTGCTGAAGAAATTGCGAATGCTCAAATTCGGCTCGCTGAATTGCAAGCGATGCAAGCTGCACAGAAAATCCCCGCGCTGGCCCCCACGCTTGCCCCAGCACCCGCGCCTGCGAAGACTCCCTGAGAATTTTTGTCTGGATGGAAATTCTTACTCTGCTTGCGATACGCTTGAACCATGGCTTTGAAGACACGCAATCAGCTGATTGCCGCACTCTTTTGTATGAGTGGATTGCGGGCCATCAATATTGCCAGCGCGTATGCGCCGCCCGAAAATGGAACAGAATTCCTGCAAACTTGGTGCATCGATTGTCACAGCGGTGAAAAGGCGAAGGCAAAGTTCAATCTCGATCAAGTCGTCAATCACCTTCAACATGATGGCCCAACAGATGCAGATCGCTCCATTCTTCGCAAAGCACTACGCCGAATCACCAACGGCGAAATGCCGCCGACCAATTCAGATCCGCAGCCTTCTCTTGCAGCACGTACCGAAGCGATGCAGTTTCTACACACTTCACTTCTTGTTGAGCGCAATCAAATCACCGCGACAAGTGGACCACCGCGTCGGCTGAATCGCGCTGAATATTCCAACACAATTCGCGATCTCTTTCAAATCGATGTCTCGCCGCTCGGCGCGCTTCCGCCTGATGATGTCGGCGCAGGATTTGACAATGTCGGATCCGTGCTCAGCCTTGCCCCAACTTCACTTGAACGTTTGCTCGACATTGCTGAATTGATTTCATCGCAAGCTGTGCTTGATGCGGACGCAATTGCCACAGTCAAGATCGCCATACAAGGCGAGGCGATGCAAATCACCAAAGGAAAAGGCGCGAAGCACAAAAAGGGTGCGCTGCTCTGGTCCAATGGTGATGCATTTACGAAAGTAAAAATCCCACGCGCTGGTCGATATGCAATTACAAGTCGAGTCGCAGGACAACAAGCAGGACCAGATCCGGTGCACATGAGTTTGATTGTCGACAAGAAGCGATTGGAAGAATTCACCGTAACAGAAAATTTTTCCGCGCCTGGAGTGCGGCGGTCCGAAGTTCCGCTGAATTCAGGCTTGCAAACAATTGCAATCTCTTTCAATAATGACTTCTTTCAAAAAGCTGGACCAGATAAGGCCGCAAGTGATCGCAATGCTCTGGTGTGCGACGTCACAATTGAAGGTCCGCTCGATCCATACATCACCCCTGCATGGCGACAATCGCTGGATGCTCTCATCAGCGCGAAAACGGGAGATTCCCGCCGAAACACAAGTGCGGATTGGCTGGTCGAGCGCATCCTTCGTCGACCAGCGACTGATGCAGATCGAAAACTTTTAAGCAACGTCTGCAAGCCACTTGGACCATCGCCAACATTCAATGAAGAGTTGCGAACAATGATCACCACGCTCTTGGTCCATCCAGAATTTCTCTTTCGTGTCGAGACCGAACCAGATGCGAAAATCCGAGTGCGCGAAATCACTCCAAGCGAACTTGCGACAAGGCTCTCATATTTTCTTTGGGCAAGTTGTCCAGACGAATTGCTTGCGCACTCTGCTGCAAGCGGCGAGTTGAACAACCAACGCGGACGTAGCGCCGTCGTTGCACGAATGCTTGCCGATCCCAAGTCATTCAGTCTTGCTGATCGATTTGCAACGCAGTGGCTTGCGATCGATGGACTCGGGCAGAAAACGCCAGATCCAAGGCAATTCCCTGGCATCGATGCGCAATTGTTGCACTCCATGCGTCAAGAGAGTGTGTTGCTGTTCGACAGCGTGCTTCGTGATCGCCTTCCTGTACAGACACTCATTGATGCGGATTACACATTTGTGGATACACGCTTGGCGAAACACTATGGAATGGCTGCGCCAACTTCAAACGAAATGATTCGCGTTCCTGTTGATGCCGCGCGTGGCGGTGGCGTGCTTGCACATGCAAGTGTGCTGACTGCGACATCGAATCCCACGCGTACTTCTCCAGTCAAGCGAGGCAAGTGGGTATTGGATTCTTTGTTGGATGCTCCCCCGCCACCGCCACCTCCGGGAACAGCGCAAATTCCTGATCGCGTTGCAGATCGTGGTGGAAAGAGCATGCGCGAGTTGCTCGAAATTCATCGTGCGGACACAAATTGTGCCGGTTGCCATAGAACAATGGATGCAATTGGATTTGCCTTTGAAGCGTATGACCCCGTCGGTCGCCTTCGCAATCAAGTCGATGGTCGTCCTGTTGAAACTCGAGGGGAATTGCCCGGCGGAGTTGTGCTTGTTGGTCTCGACGGCGTTCGCTCAAGCCTGCGCCAGAATCCTGAATTTATTCGCTCGCTTGTCAAACATCTTCTGACCTATGCCATTGGTTGCGAGCCAACAGAAAACACTGAAGTTGAAATAGATTTTCTCTGTAAAAACTTATCACTGCGTCCTACACTGTTTGACATCGTGAACGCAATCACAGAAAGTCCATCTTTTCGAATGAGGGTTGCACATTGACTCATATCTCGCGAAGAGCAATTCTGCGTGGGGCGGGCGCGATGATCGCACTTCCCTTTCTTGAAGCCATGCTTCCAGGCAGAACCATCTGGACACGAACGGCATCTGCAGCGATGCGATCTTCTCTTGCAGCGCCTCCATCACGAATGATGTTTGTCTTTCTTCCAAATGGCGTCGATCCCGCAGCGTGGCCAGGATCGGCAGTCGCTTCACTCTCGAATCATGCTGGGAAATTTTCCGTGATGCGAAATCTCTGCCACCGTAATGCGGAAGCCCTCGGCGACGGGCCTGGCGATCACGCTCGAAGTGCAGCGTGCTTTCTGACTGGTGCTCACCCGCTCAAAACATCTGGCGGAGATATTTCTGTTGGAGTCAGCGTCGATCAAGTCGCCGCCGCACAACTCGCTGGGACAACTCGAATGGAAAGTCTCGAACTTGGCGGCGAGCCAGGGATGAGTGCTGGCAGTTGTGACTCGGGCTATAGCTGCGCATACAGCGGAAACATTTCTTGGCGCGGTGCGCATTCTCCCAATGCAAAAGAAGACGATCCGCGGCGGGTCTTCGAGCGACTTTTCTCTCGTGGACCAGAGGGCGAATCAGCAAGCGCTCGTGAATCCCGACTGAAAATGCGAACAAGCATCTTGGATGCTGTTCGTGATCAAGCATCTGCTCTGAATGCAAACCTAGGTATCAACGATCGCCGCAAACTGGATGAATACCTCGACGGAATCCGTTCAATAGAAAGACGCATCGAAAGAATCGAACGAGATGACGCGAATGGATCAGGAAAAACCTCTGCATCGAATTCAGCAATGGTCACGATGCCAAATGAACCCGCGGATTATCGTGAACGCATCACACTTCTTAGTGATTTAGCGGTGGCTGGGTTGCAGATGGATCAGACCCGCATCGTCACGCTGATGCTTGCCAACGAAGGTTCAAACCGTGCATACCCTGACATTGGGGTCGCCGACGGTCATCACGATGTGAGTCATCACGGCAACGACGAATCAAAGGTCAAAAAATTCGCCGCAATCAATCGTTGGCAAGGAGAACGACTGGCGCATCTCTTGACCAAAATGCAATCAGCTGAAGAAAACGGACAGAATGTTTTAGATCACACGATGGTGGTTTACGGAGGCGCAATCGCTGACGGCAATCGACATAATCACGATGATCTACCCGTGATTTTCGCAGGTGGTTCCGCACTTGGCATTCAACATGCACCAGAACGAACCTTCGCAACTGGAACACCTCTATGCAATCTCTATCTTTCGATGCTTGCAAAGATGAACGTCAAAGCGGACCGATTCGGCGACAGTAGTGGTTCGCTTGCGCTCGATTCGATCTCGCAATAGCCCAAGACTTTTATTGACGAAAAATTGACTACGCTCTTGCGATGCATAATCTGATTGGAATCTTGCTTGGAGTCTTTATGCTCTGCATCTTGAGCGCTGCGCATTTCGGTCGTCGTGCATTGAAATGCCTCGGATCTCAACACCATAGCGAACTCGTCCGTATATCTGCGAATGCTTCGATGATAAATCTCGTCGTGCCAATCGTCATCGCGATTGCTTATGTCTTGATTGTTCTAAATAATCGTGAGAAACTGCCTCTTGCGACTGTCATCGCGCTTTGTGCTCTTCTATTGCAAGGGATCATCAGTGCTGTCACAACGGATCGGTCGTATCGCAAAGCTGGCATGCCTCCAGAATTCTTGAAGTACTTCAGACTCGCGCGAGGGATTCGCATTCTTGGCGCAACAATGCTTTTCGTTGGAGTCATCTCCTGGTTGATTGTCACTCAGAACGCACAAAATGCGCAGTTCGATCCACATGAAACACAAGATCTGCAAGCACCTTTGGGTGCTCAGCTCATTCCCGCTGCTGAAAGTAAATAAAACTTGCGCGCCCGCAATCGCACTATTTTGATTCGATCTTCGCTTTGTCTTGACTGAGCGCCTTGATTTCTGTTGGCGACCCAAGCCACTCTTTCGAGATGACATCTCCACGGACGACCGCGTCGAGGAATCTCACGATCACTTCGTTTGTAATCTTTTCTATGAGTACTGGATCCGTCGCAGTCGGATCTGGCTTGTCCAAAGCAAGCGCCTTTGATTTTCCAGAGTAACTCGAATGGGTCGCACCTTCGATGAACATCAGCCACGCCGGCGGCCCGCCCTTTGCAGACCCTCTAGAAAATCGAAATGAACTCTGTCGACTTTCAGGATCCTCATCAGAGGCCCGAGAGCGATCAAGCGATCCAGTAATGACCAAGATTGGAACTGAAATTTCGTTCCATGACTCTTGCGTGAAGAGGCGGGACTTGATCCCTGCTCCCGAGACGATGATTCCTGCATGAAAGCGAGGATCTGCGAAACTGGTTTGCCCACGCACTTTCGCACCGACCGACAACTGCGTCGTCATCGCGCCGGCCGAGTGACCAGCGATCACCATGCACGTGCGATCAATCAAACCTTTGCCATTGGCATCATGCAGTCCAGCAATTTGAGCCTCGATCAAATCGAGTGAATCCAAAATCAGCGAGCACTCCTCAACCCTTCCCTGCATATCAACGTTCTTCGTAAAGGACTTCGGATCCCGAACAAATCCGCTGACATCTTCGCCATTCTGACGACGAAGTTTGATCGAGTCTGCATGTGTTGGACGAATGACCACATATCCACGCGCGGCAAGAAATTGCGCAAGCCCTTCAAATGTCTCACATGATCCTCCCATTCCATGAGAGAACACGACCAAAGGCCATGAGGCGCTTTTCAACTGCGATGCATCGAGGGGCGCACCCGGATAGACAACCCGCACTTCCAATTCAGTCTTGCGTTTTTCGTTTGCGATTTTCAATTCCGCCCTTGGCGCGACCGCATACAACGCCTTCGACAAATGTGGCAATACAGAATCCGTTGGCGTCAAACTCTTGACATCCTTCTGTGGCATCGCATGCGCGACAAAGAACTCCCACATCAAATCATTTGCGGAAATATCTTTCGTCGACTTGCCGATGAACGACACGATCGCGCTCTGCCCAGGCCACGTGTGCCCGCCCCCTTCGATCTCGATGTACACAACATCGCCACCGCCAACCTTTGCGGGATAATCGAATCGCTTCACCTTCGTTGCATCTTCGGCGATGTCTGGGAATTGCGTGATTTTCGGCGTGGTTTCGCATCCATTGATTTCACACCACATCTTGATTGACTCGTCGACTGATTTGAAAGTGATGAACTTCGGCGTATCCAATCCAGGCCCAGTCGCCGGCACAATCTTGTCAGCCGTTCCATGGAAATGCATCACTGGCACAGAGCGCGATGGCGTTGGCTTTTCAGTTGTCATCGTTCCTGCGATCGGTGCGATTGCAGCGATTCGATCTGACAATTTGCTCGCGAGGAGATAGCTCATCATTGCTCCATTGGAAATTCCTGTGGCGAAAATTCGGCTCGGGTCAATCTTTGCAACCAAAGCAAGATCGTCGATCACTGCGCTGAGAAACTTGACGTCATCCACTGTCGACTTGCCGATTCCACCTGCGTTCCATGTCAGAAAAATTCCTGCGCCTGTTCCGTCGGGATAGACCGCAATAAATTTCTCCGTATCAGATTTGCTGTTCATCCCACTGAACATCACCGTGATCGGGCCATTCGTTCCTGCACCATGCAACACAAGAACAACAGGAGTCTCCTTCGTCCGATCCACTGATGCAGGAATATGCGCTAGATATGTTCGCTTCACTCCATCGACGGTGATCACGCGTCGGACCTCGGTTGAAAGAGAATCTGCTGACTCTACCGAAGTTGGCATTGACGGCTGTACCGGAGGATCCGCCAGTGCGCTTGCGCCAAAAACAATAAGTGCACCGATAAACCCAATAACCCTTTGCTGCAGCGAGAAAACGTTGATCATCCAAGCATTATCCAACATTCAGCCCTGCAACTCAAACAGAATGAATAATTTGGTTTTTCATACTTTTTTTGCTTCGCTGACTTTACGGGTTAGACTTCTTTCGCAATGACCGGTCACATCCAACGCCGGGACTTTCTGCGAACTGGATTTGCGGCAGTTGGCGCGTTCATGCTTACGCCTTCGAATCGGCGTCTTTGGAATCTGCCACAAGTGAACAACCGAATCTGGTTCGCAAATCAAGACAACTGGCTCTTGCCCGCAGTCGAAACTTGCCTCCATGAAGCCATGTGGGTTGCAAAGAATATGCCCGCCTGATTCACCTTGAAGCCGAACCTATGTTTGCGGAGAATTGACATTCGCTGGAAACGTTTCCATCGGCATTCGATGCTCAACAGCTGGCAATTCGTTTGGATCGATTGCATCGCCGACAAGCCCCCTGTATGTGATGAATGCAAGCACCACCGAGATTGCTCCGACGCACAAAATCTTCCATCCAACTTTGGGTGATCGATCTCCCGAACCTTGCTGCAACGCAGAAATCATTGCAAGCGAGAGCAGGACAAAAGGTTCGTGATATCGCTGCCAACTGAAAAATGTTGCCGACGATGCCACAATGAACGCAATTATGGCTGCTGAAAAAATTGCGCGCGTTCGTGCTGGCAATCCAAGATAAGATGCAGTCAAGAGTGCAGCGCCCAGCGGAGATAGCACAAGGAATATCGGATTCGTGTGTCCTGCAATACTTGGAACAGAGCCAAGCGGTCCCCACCAACCTGTAAACCGACCAGCCTCTTGAAGCGTGGTTGTGGCGGGAACAACTGCGAGCAAAACTCCAATGATTCCCGCCAACAGAATCGTGCGCCGATGCATCGACCAACTTCTCACAATCGTCGGTGCGAGCCACGGAAGAAATCCCACACCCATCAATGCGTATTGCAACAATATAAATGCTGGAGTTGCAAGATTGATGCCTGTGACAAATGTCTGAAATCGCGGCGGAACAAGCCCATGCCAAAGCAAGATGAAAACGCCGAGTAGTGCAAATGCTGGAAGCGTTGCCAAGATCGCAGTGACCACTCGTCTTGCACTGTGGTTCGAACCGAACCATGCAGCGACCCAAATCGGCGCAGCGACCCAAATCTGAATCTGCCGTACAAAGACCAATGCAAAGAGTGCAATTGAAGCCAGCACAAGCCAACTGCGTCCACCTTCGCCTCGACAACAAAGCATCAACACAACTGCGATCAGCAACCAACCAAGATTGTCTGGCAACATCCACGCAGTCGATCCCAACACATACAAACTGCAAGCAAGTGGCAATGCGAGCAGTACTCCATCAACAACTCCGCGTTTGCGCGCGCTCCAGCCAGCAACAAGACACACAAATGCAGTTCCGATGACAACACTTGTCAGTCGTAGTGCGGTTGCCGAATCCGAAAGAAATCGACCAACCGTTGCAAGAATGATGTGATATCCAGGAGTCGTTGTCGTCAGCGGATTTCGCAAATCGAAAGCTGGAAACTGAAAAATCATCGTACGGATAACGCGTTCGTGATACATGATTGAATCGGCAGCGGCTCGTCCGATGTTGTTTCCAGTCAGTACAAGCCAGAGTGCGGGGATTGCAATGGCGCAACCTGCGATGGCAGATGCAATAAGGACATCGCGTGTAGGACGAAGACTTGAATTCATGAATCCAACGCTCCGCTCTTTCGAAAGACCCTCAACTCGTGTCCATACCAAAGAATGGAAATTCGTTGTGCGCGCTCGATTTGCAGACCACAATCCAAAGCCCATCGATCGACACTTTCGATAGGGACATAGTGAATCCACTGCTTCGCAATCACCAAGTCATGCAATCGATTCATTCCTGCTCGCCAGAAAGGGCGATCGCACATGTCTTTATATAGAAGGATTCCCCCTGGACGAACTTTCGCAACAGCATCTCGAAATGCCTTTTCTTGTGCGACGGGTGAGACATGATGCAGAACATCAATGAGACAAACAACGGGAAATGTTCCATCGGGAAGTCCTTTCTCGACCGAGCGACACTCGAAATTCGGCGTAGGACCTTGAATGAAACTGCGCAAGCGAATTGCCGCTTTGCGAGCAGTCTCGATAGCTCCTGACGAAGAGTCGATCCCGTGCGCAGAATGGATGCGGCCAGCAGAAGCAAGGCAAATCAGCAGAAGCCCCCCACCGCAACCGATATCAAGAACATCGGATCCAGTTGGGACCGCGTCAACAAGCGTTGCGACTGGCGCAATTCTGTGCCGATGATGTTGAATAAATCGGCCGAGTAAAGAACCTCCGACATACATCTTGCGCGCAACGCCCCCAATGTCGATCGACCGACCCTCATCGGATTGTGAACTTTGGACCACGTTGAGATAGTACCGATTGCATTTCGAGCCACATCCACAATTGGCCGCAGAATCACAGAGCCGTCGGGTCATACTCAGGCCAACGAATCCCTTGCAACGATTTGACGTAATTCACATGTCGTGCAACACTCGATGTATACAAGGGTCGATTCACTTGGTCATAACTCAATGTGCGCACAGTTCGCTTGGATTCGTGAAAGCGTGTGCATGCTTCGTCCCATTCCATCCCAAGAAAATTCAGAATCCGTGGAAACTCAATCTCTGGATGTTGCACCAGTTGTTCATATGAAACATCCAGAATGGGCACGGGAAGTGATGCCTTCCAATGATTCATCAATCGTTGCGACTCCTGCCATGCGCATGCGATCCATTCCATTCGGGTCGTCCATGGATGCAGCCGATTATTAAAGCCACCCATCAAGCATGAAATCGCCACATCGCGCGGATCACGGATGACATGAATGATTCGCGTCATTGGGAAAAGGCTTGCGATCAGCCATAAAATTTGAGTATTCCCAAGCGCTTTGTTCACGATGCGCTTTGCAGTTGGAGCGCGCGCAGTGATTTCCGTCAGATATTCATTTGCAACGCGGGTCCACTCAGACTCTTGATTCGCGCCAAAACATTCTGGCGGTTCGATTCCACGTTGAAACGTCGAATTCAGCCTTCGTGCAAAGTTTTCGATGTGCGCCAACTCTCCCACTCCCGCACCATCTGGATGTGCGTCAACAATCTGATCAATCAGACTTGTACCGCTGCGCGGCATTCCTGCAACAAAGACAGGAATATCACTTTTGCATCCACTCTGGGGAAAAAGTTTCATCCGCTGTGGAGTCCATTGCTCAATAGCAACTGAAGTCTGGCGGGTGTGTGCGGCTGGATCAAAATCCAATTCACCGATCATGTTCGCGTTCATCGCAGCATGCATCGCTTCGTCGTATCGCTTTGTTCGGTCGTAATTCTTTGCGCGCAAATACCATATAAAATTACGCATCTGCGGCTGAGTCGAACCAAGATCAGCAAGTAGCGCAGAGAGTTGTGCATCAGATTCGTCAAACTTCTTCTTCCCCGACAAGATGCGCGCCCACGCAAACGAAACATCAACAATGATCTTTCCACTTTGCGCCATTTCAGTCACCAGCGGTTCGATAATCAACTGCGCTTCGTCAATTCGACCAGCATTTTCCAATGCATACGCCAACATGCATGATGCTTCAATGCGATGTGTCGGATCCTCAATCGCTTTTCGCAGTGCAGCGCAGGCGTCATCAGTCTTGCCAGCATGTGCGAGGCACTTTCCCTTCAAGAGATATGCGGAAGCTCCAGCACCCGCTGCGATCGCGCGGTCCAGAAGGACAACTGCAGGCCTGCGAAGACCGATGGACAATTGCGCTCTCGCAGCCATCACAAGAATTTCAGCACTCGCTGTGCGTCGCTCGACCCACGGTTGAAGCAATCGAATTGCTTCCTGAGTCTGGCGATTCTGCAATGCTTTTGAAGCAGCAGCAAGCGCGACCGCTTCGCCGTCGATGCGGTGACCTCCGCGAGATGTTCCTCTGGCATCCTTCATAATTGTCACTCTATGCGACAGAGATGAGCAATGTGATGCGCTTCAAAGATGGAAACCACCATACAGCTCGTCATCAACCAATCCCCGCAGTGACTTAGAGCCGTCGTTCTAATCGTGTGAGGAGAAGTATCTTTGACCCATATGAGACTTGCCACACATTTAGCTGCATTGATCGTCTACATCTCAATTTTCGGGTCAACCACGCTCGCTGATTCAATCGACACAAACCTTGCACGTGCGCTGGAACTTGCAGGAAACAATCGCACACAAATTGAAATGGCTGCCAAGAACGCTCCAGCCGATCAACAAGCAGCAATGACTTGGCAAATCACCCATATGCCGCATCGCGATCTTCAAACCCTCAGCGCACAATTCCTGCTCGACAACTGCGATGAGGCTTTTCGTGCGTGGCGGTCTGCGCCATGGCACGATGCCGTCTCTCAAGAGATGTTCTTTGACTGCATCCTTCCATATGCCTGCATCAATGAAACGCGCGATGAATGGAGAAAAACTTTACGCGAGCGATGCGCGCCACTGATCGTTAACGCGAAAAATCCAAGCCAAGCCGCAGTGATCATCAATCGCGAACTCTTTCCACTTGTGAATGTCAAATATTCCACCAAGCGCAAGCAGGCAGATCAAAGTCCTCGCGAATCAATGGAATCTGGCCTTGCTTCATGCACGGGACTTGCAATCATTCTGGTTGATGCATGCAGATCCGTTGGTATTCCAGCACGTTTTGCAGGTATTCCTATGTGGATCGATGGCAGCGGAAATCACTCGTGGACTGAAGTCTGGGATGGAACTTGGCATTTCACTGGAGCTGCAGAAGCCACTGGTGACGATCTGGACAAAGCGTGGTTCACGGATCGCGCTGCAACGGCCAAGCGAGATGATGCAATGAACGCAATCTATGCAGTGACATGGACAGAATCTCCGCTGACTTTTCCAGCGGCATGGCGCGATGATGACGATGGAATCGTGCGCGCAATCAATGTCACAGATCGATACACCCAAGCAAACACTCCGATGCCAGCGGGTCAAGCGCGCGTGCGCATTCGCACGATCGAAGATGGCGAACGCCAATCTTTGCCGATCACGATTTCAAGCGCGAAGGGAGAAGTGCTTTTCTCTGGTACGACAAACGACGAGGGCTTTGATGCGAATGATCATCTGACTGCGCAGTTGCCACTCGGTGCAAATTGCACGATCACCACACCAAACTCAACGGCTCTGACCTTCACCGTCGACCGCGACGAACAGCTTGTCACCATCCCACTCGACGCATCGTCCTCACGAAAAGCCATCAAAGATCTACGCGCATATCTCAGCAAACAGGGCGTGACCGACATCGACAAGCAGCCGTTCGCAAGCACCCCGCTCAGCAAGTCCGATGCGATTGCAGCGCGTGATCTGCTTTGGAAGAACGAGCAGTCTCGCATCCGCGCCGAGTGCAAAATAGAACTGGAATCAGGCGTGATCGAAGCAAACGGCATCAAGATGCCCATTTGGTACAAGGCATTCGGCGATAAGCCCAAAGACGGCCGCAGTCTTTTCATTTCGATGCACGGTGGAGGTGGTGCTCCCAAGCAAGTCAATGATCAGCAGTGGGAAAATCAGAAGAAGCTCTATCAACCCAAGGAAGGGATCTATGTCGCACCGCGCGCGCCAACTGATACATGGAATCTTTGGCACGAAGCTCATATCGATCCCCTTTTCACCAAACTCATCGAAGACATGATCATCGTTGAAGGTGTGAATCCGAACCGGGTTTACATCATGGGTTATAGCGCTGGCGGCGATGGTGTTTATCAGCTTGCCCCACGCATGGCGGATCAACTTGCAGCCGCATCAATGATGGCAGGACATCCAAACGAAACGAAGCCCGATGGCTTGCGCAATGTTCCCTTCGCACTGCATGTGGGAGAAAATGACACGCCCTTTGATCGCAACAAGATCGGCGCAAAGTGGAAGGTCATGCTCGACGAACTCGCCGCAAACGATCCTGGTGGATATCCACATCTAGTGGAAATTCACGCAGGAAAAGGCCACTGGATGGACCGCGAAGATGCGAGTGCGGTGCCGTGGATGGCTGCGTTTACGCGCGATATGCGTCCAACAAAGATCATCTGGCTTCAGGACGATGTCACGCACAATCGTTTTTATTGGCTCGCGACCAGCACGCCAAAAGCTGGCGCACGCGTTGTGGCGATACGCGATGGCCAAACAATTCTCATCGAAGAATCAAATGCGGATTCACTTTCAATTCGCCTTGATGACTCAATGTGCGACCTCGATCAACCGATCACGATCAAGCGAGGCAACGAAATTGTTTGCAAGAAAATTATCCCCCGCACCATTACAACCATTGCCAAGACTCTTCAAGAACGAGGCGATCCGACTGCGACGTTCTCTGCAGAAGTTTCAGTTCCTGCAGGAAATCCTCCCACAAATCCCACTACGAAATAGTCTCGCCTCCAAGCATCCCACGCTTCAACGCCCAGCGCTCAAAGATCCAAGTCGCAAATGGCGGAACTGCGACAGCCAAAGCGACCAGAGTCACAAAGCCGCTCCACTTCTGTTCATATGCAACTCGAAGCGCCGCGACGATATAGATCACAAACAGCACACCATGAATCGGGCCCATGACCTGAACTCCGATGGGATTGAGAATGACGACATACTTCAACAACATTCCTGCAAGAAGCCCAGCCCATGACCACGCTTCTGCGATTGCCGCCAAACGAAATTGACCTCCAGGAGTCGCAATCCAGCCTGCTTTTTGCTGCGGAGGATTTGGTTCTTTCAATTTTTCCATGTGAATTCTGATCCTAGCCAACAAACGGGGACGAAATCATCATGACCATCAAAGCGTCGATAGAATCCAGTTCTCTATGAATCCCAGTCGCGCACACTCGAATCGATTGCAAGCCCAAACATGATGTTGCTTTGGACTGGATTTATTGCGCTCATTCTCTTGCTCCTGGCGCTGGATCTTGGGATCTTTCACCGTGCAGCGCATGTTGTGACGGTGAAGGAGGCACTCAAATGGTCCGTCGTCTGGGTCACGGTCGGCCTTTCCTTTTCGATTCCAATCTATTTCGCCTACGAAAACCATTGGCTCGACCTCGGCACAACAGTTGATGCGATTGACCACACGGTCAACGATGGACGCGCCGCTGCTGGCAAGTATCTGACTGGATACATCGTCGAACAATCCTTGAGCGTTGACAATCTCTTTGTCATTGCGATGATTTTCTCTGGGTTCGCCGTTCCGGCGATCTATCAACATCGCCTGCTTTTCTGGGGAATTATTGGTGCACTCGCGATGCGCGGAGCGATGATTGGTATTGGCGCTCAACTGGTCAGCAGGTTTCACTGGATTCTTTTTCTCTTTGGTGCATTTCTCATCCTCACATCCGTCAAGATGCTGGCGACCAAGAGCGCTCATGCAGTCCCGTCGAATGGCGCAATCATCCGAATCGCCCGCAGGTTCTTCCCTGTGACCGATCGATATCACGGCAACCACTTTCTCGTCCGTGCAGGCAGTGCGAACTCAAAGGAAGGCACTCCGGGAATTGCGGTGCCGTTTGAAGACGCCGCCGTTGCGCGAGCAAAGACTGGCGCTTGGATGCTCACTCCACTCGCAATCGCCTTGCTGACAATCGAAACCACCGACTTAATCTTTGCCGTCGATTCAATCCCCGCGATTTTTGCGATCACGGCCGATCCATTCTTGGTCTTCAGCAGCAACATCTTTGCCATTCTTGGACTGCGGTCTTTATTTTTCGTGCTTGCCGGAATGCTCGACAAATTTCGCTATCTCAAATATTCGCTCGCTGCGATTCTGTTTCTCGTTGGCGCGAAGATGTTTGTGGCTGATTGGGTCAAGTCCATCGTCGGCGACCAATTCAACCTTTATCTGCTCATAGTTATCTTCGCAATCTTGGCGATTGGGGTTTTTGCTTCCTTTCACGCAGATCGACGCGATCACCGCTCAAAACCACGATAAATGTGGCAAATTGGCGAAAAGCATGTGGTTATAGGACTTTTATTCCCCCACTCCCCAACCATATTCAAAAAGTTTTTTTCACAAATGCATAATTTCAGTCGCAAAAATTTGACAGCACTGATTCTCGTGACAGATTTACAATCAGAGGACTCGGTAAAGGGATTGAGTGTCGGACAATTGTTTCCGACTTTGTTTTAGTTCTTTCCCTACTTTGGAGACTCTCATAATGAAGACTGCATTTCTTGGCGCATCGCTCGCCGCAATCGTCGGTTCTGTCGCAACTGCTGACGTGACCTATTCCTTCACAAATCAAACATGGACTGGCTTTAACTTCAACGAAGCCTATCTCGCTGGCAGTCTCTCTGGAACCCTGACTGGCGCGACTGTCAATGCGACGCTCAATGCATCAGTTAGCTACACATACGCAGACGACTTGTGCGTCTATGTCGCCGGCAGTCCTCTTGCCCTCGGTGGCGCACTGCAGTGCGGCGGGTTCTCAAACTTGAATGCTGCTCAACGTTACAGTTGGGCAAACGGTGGTTCCAATGCTCCTGGAACTCCTGTTACTGGAACCGTGAACTTCACAACTGGCATTGATATGACAGCCAGCCCAACGTTAAGCGTTTGGATAGGTAACGGCTATGGCGCCGCAGGCACCTCAGGAACTTGGACTGGATCTATCACACTTCTTGGTGTGACTGCAGTGCCAGCTCCT
>CAJCCX010000154.1 GCA_903961015.1 uncultured bacterium | reverse complement strand
TGAAAGTCCTTCTGATTGTTAGGATACGAAGATGGCAAAAGTTCGTACACGCAAATCAGCATCAAAGAAACAAACAGTCGCTCTGACAGAACAGTTGTCTGGATCACTTGGCCTGGCACTCCTTGGAACGAAATTCATGGGGCGCGCCCATTCGATTGCGTGGGCGAATGCACCGAAGTTCTTCGATTTACCGCTGCAAATTGATCTGAATTGGGCAGCAGGGCGTGATGCCGCTGAAACCCATGAATTCGCTCGGAAATGGGGATGGAAGGCGTCGACCATTGATTGGCATGAGACACTGACGAATCCAACAGTCCAGTTGGTTGATATCGCAACGCCAAATGATATCCATAGAGAGATGGCGGTCGCTGCACTTGAAGCTGGTCGTCATGTCACTTGCGAGAAACCGTTGGCGGGAACGCTGGCTGACGCGCGCGAAATGCGCAACGCTGCACGCAAGGCTGCCAAGCGCGGAGTCAAGACATTTGTGTGGTTCAACTATCGACGCGCACCTGCTGTTGGTTTGGCATATCGACTTGTGAAGGAAGGTTGCATTGGTCGCATCTTTCACATTCGTGCCGCCTATCTGCAAGATTGGGGTGGACCAGCAACGCCATTGGTCTGGCGTTTCCAAGCATCGCAGGCGGGCTCTGGCGCGCACGGCGATTTGAATGCGCACATCATTGATATGGCGCGTTTCATCACCGGAGAAGAAGTGACTCAAGTCGTTGGTGCAATCGAAGAAACTTTCATCAAAGAGCGATTGCTCGTTGTCGATTCGGAAGCTGCGCTGAGTGGTCACGATGACACTGCAAGTCGAAGCAGTCGAAAGCAATCGAAAAAGATGGGCAAATCCACAGTCGATGACTGCGTGCTCTTTCTGGCTCGCATGAGTGGTGGAGCAACTGCATCGTTCGAGGCGACGCGCCTTGCGACGGGGAATAAGAATCAAAATTGCATTGAAATCAACGGTGAAAAAGGCTCGATTCGATTCAACTTCGAACGGATGAACGAGTTGGAATTCTGGGACGACACGCGCTCAGATGCCGTGAAGGGCTGGACGAAAATTCTTTGCACTGAAAGTGTGCATCCGTATATCAAACACTATTGGCCGGCGGGGCATCTCGTGGGATATGAGCACGGATTTGTCAGTCAAGCGGCAGACATCGTGCGTGTGCTTGGAGGTCAGCCTGCGGAAATTCCACTTCCAGATTTCGAAGATGCATGGAAGACACAGTGCGTGCTCGAAGCTGTGATCCGAAGCGCACGCCGTCGTCGACCAATCGCAGTGTCGGAGGTTGATTGAGTGATGGGAATTCGTTTGCGGGATCATTCAGTTTCACTTGAGTCGAAACTTCGCACAACCGAGCGCGAAGCGTTGGCGGCTCTTGTCTCGCTTCAGAAAAATGACGGACACTTTTGTGGCGAGTTGGAGGGCGATTCCATTTTGCAATCCGAGTATCTGCTGATGAAGTGGGCGCTTGGACAAGAAGCAGCGCCGATGTCTGATGGTCGCTCGGGCATAGAAATCCTTGGCAAGATCACGGCGTATCTTCGATCTCAGCAAAGACCCGATGGAGGTTGGGGGCAATATCCTGGGTCTTCCGCGGATCTTTCGGGAACCGTCAAGGCATACTTTGCGCTCAAATTGGCGGGAGACGATGTGGCAGCACCTCACATGATTCGTGCTGCAAAATGCGTGCATTCCATGGGTGGAGCAGAGCACTGCAATTCGTTTTCCAATTTCTATCTCGCTGCGCTTGGGCAGATTCCCTGGTCCGCAGTGCCGACGATTCCTCCTGAAGTTATCTGGCTCCCAAAGTGGTGTTTCTTTCACTTGAGCAAAGTCAGCGCATGGAGTCGAACGATGATTCTTCCACTGGCAATCGTCAGCGTGCTACGCCCGACGCGGGAGATTCCAGCATCACAAGGTATTGATGAACTCTTCCTGGATCAGCATGAGCGCGCTCGACTGTATAGACGCAGTGATGGATCTGTGATTTGGCGAGCGATCTTTGGGGTGATTGACCACACTCTGAAAGTTGCGGAACGATTTGGTGGTTCACCCTGGCGCAAAGCTGCAATTGCTGATGCGTTCAAGTGGATCATGCGCCGCGCAAGTCAAGATCGTCCAGCACCGACAAGTGGACTTGGCGCAATTTTTCCTCCAATGGTTTATATCCAGATCGTGATGAAGGCGATTGGAATCCAACGAGACGATCCGCGTGTTGTGCGAGCAGAAAAAGATCTCGATGCATTCTTCATCGAAGATGGATCGATGATTCGAATTCAACCTTGTTTCTCACCAGTATGGGACACTGGCATTGCGCTCTATGCGATGAACGATTGCGGACTCGATGCGCATGATGCTTGTGCTGCCCGCGCGGCTTCATGGCTTGTTCGAAAAGAGTGCGTTTTTCACGGAGATTGGGCGGACAATTGCCCTGGGAACACTCCTGCAGGAGGTTGGTACTTCGAATATGAAAATGGTTGGTATCCCGACTGCGATGACACTGCAATGGTGGCGATGGCTTTACTGCGCACAGGTGGACCGGCAGCGAAAGCGGCTGCAGTGCGAGGGATCAAATGGATTCTCGCGATGCAGAACGACGATGGTGGATGGGCGGCATTTGATCGAACCCGTGATCGACCAATTCTTGAATGCGTTCCATTTGCGGATCACAACGCGATGCAAGATCCTTCGTGTCCAGACATCACTGGGCGTGTCCTTGAATGTCTTTCATGGCATGGGATGCGTGTGGGCGATCCCGCTATAGATAGAGCGATTCAGTACATCAAATCGAAACAGGAAGTTGAAGGATGTTTCTTTGGCCGATGGGGTGTCAATTATATTTATGGCACATGGCAATCCGTCATTGGTCCAATTCGCTGCGGAGTCTCGCCAGCCGAGCCTTGGATTCTGCAAGCTGGTGAATGGATTCACTCGATTCAACAAGATTGCGGTGCATTTGGCGAGAGTGCAAATTCGTACATCGATGCAAATCTCAAAGGCAAGGGGCCGCCAACAGCATCACAAACTGCGTGGGCTGCGATGATTCTGCAAGAAGTCTTCGGACCGCACGACGCAGGTCTTGAGCGCGCGCTTGGATGGTTGGCTGAGACGCAACTCAGCGCAGTTCATGCGGCAGACAAAGCACGCAATCCCGACGGTGATCCAGCGGGATCTTGGTGTGAAACCGAATTCACGGGAACTGGTTTTCCAAAAGTTTTCTATCTTCGATACCACCTCTATCGATTGTATTTTCCGCTGATGGCAATCGGTCGATTCTTACAAGCGCGGACCATTCAGAGCGGTGCGATTCAGAATGGCGCGGCTGATTTGAAAGCCAAGAACTCATCCGTTGCAGGATTCGTGAACGCAAGTTGATCGGCATGCAGGCAGAGCCGCGACGAGAGCGCGCGAATTTCGTCGCTTGCATACAGATCATCTCCCAAAATTGCATGGCCAATCATCAACAGATGAAGTCGAAGTTGGTGTGATCGCCCAGTCTGTGGATGCAAATGCACTCGTGCAGAGATCGGTGTTTCGATTCGCTCGACCACTTCATACAGAGTGACACTCGGTCGTCCGTGAACAGGGTCGATTTTCTGCCGAGGCGATCGATCAAAATCTTTTGCAATCGGCAAATCAATTTTCCCGTTGTCGTGAATTGGATGGCCGCCAACCAAGGCTGTATATCTCTTTCGCACGGTCCGAGCCTCGAATTGCATCGAAACTTTTCTATGAGTCTCTGCGTCGCGCGCCATCACCATCAAGCCACTCGTGTCTCGATCAAGTCGATGCACAATGCGCGCGCCAGCGAATTCTGCGGCGACACGCACTGCGATGCAGTCCGCTTTTTCTGGACCGATGCCGGGAACAGACAAGATGCCGCATGACTTATTGATCACGATCAAGTGCGAATCGAGATGTACGATCTCATACCCGCGTCCTAGAATGTTTGGTCCTTCGTCCATCTCACCCATTGTCCACAATGATCCAACTCTCTGCCGCCGTTTTTACCTCTTTCTTTCTCGCTCAGACGCCTGCAGCTGTTCCGCCAGCGACCGAGGATCCTGCGCTCTGGATGGCTGGGGAGCGTGAGCAGTTGACGGGTCAGACGCAACTGACATTTCCTGAGCGCTTCATGAAAGCTGGCGAAGCATATTTTTCACCAGATGGTCAGAGAATCGTTTTTCAAGCGGTGGAGCAACCCGCGGCAGGAGAGACGCCCGATGATTTCTATGCGATGTATGTTGCAGATCTTGGCCACGATGCCGCAGGTAAATCGAATCTGACAAATGTTCGTCGAATCAGTCCGCCGCATTCTGCAAATACATGTGGATGGTTTGATGCTTCACGCAACAATGTTGTCATTTGTGGATCAACGTTGGTCGCTCCGCAATCGCATGATGCGCCTGGATATCAACGAGCGACGGGTCGATACAAATGGCAGTTTCCACCAGAGATGCGGGTCATCGAAATCGATCTTGATCATGCAGTCGATATTGCATCGGGAAAGATGCAGCCCAAGATCATCGCAGGCGATGGCACCGCATACACCGCAGAATGCACCACGACGCGAGATGGAAAGAATCTTTTGTATTGCACTCTCGCAACTGGTCAAGGCGACATTGTTGTCAAGAATCTCTCCACTGGCGTGGTGTCGCCACTGGTTCAAGTTGCGGGATATGACGGTGGCCCATTCTTCTCAGCTGACGAAAAACACATCTGCTATCGCTCGGACCGAAAGGGCGACAGTCTTCTGCAGGTCTATGTCAGCGATGTTGTTCGCGGTCCAGACGGCTCCATCACCGGGACCACAAATGAACGGCAAATGACCGCAAATGAGCATGTCAATTGGGCGCCATATTGGCATCCAGATGGAACTCGATTGGTGTATGCATCTAGCGAAGTTGGACACTCGAATTATGAAAGTTTTTCCGTTGAGATGGGCAAGGTTGAAGATAAGGATGGCGAGATAGACTCGCCGCGTCGAGTGCGCATCACGCAAGCGCAGGGAGC
>CAJCCX010000153.1 GCA_903961015.1 uncultured bacterium | reverse complement strand
GAGCCTGTGATTCCAATTCAAAATGGATATGAGCCTGAACTCGAAGCGAAGAATCATCCGGTGGAAGCCATAGCTTCGTTTGTCTCGGAGTGCGCGCCAGACCGGCCAGTCACGCGCATTACTCGTGCGGGTGCACTGCATATTGGTCCCAGGAAAAATGTTTCTGCGGCTCAACAAGAAAAAGTCCAAATGCTTGCTGGTGCGTTGAAGCAGGGGAATATGTTCTCTATAGAAAGTGTTGCAAACATTCAGCCATTCAAGGCAACGAAGCTGATGTACAACGCCGCAATCTCGCCTCTTGCCGCAAGTGCAGGCGTTGACAACGCACAATTGCTCATTGATCCGCTGGCGCAAAGATTGTTCTTTGCATTGCTGCGCGAAAATTATTCCATCTTGCGACATGCTGGTGTCTCGCTGGAAACCATTGGTCCGTTTCATCCAAACACCGTGATGCGAATTCTTCGCACGCCGCTTCTTCCAAAGTTGATGGGCGTTTTTTTTCGTCCATCGCTTCGGGGGACATACTGCTCGATGAGTCCAGATATGGGCAGCGGCCGCACGGAAATTGACGCATATAACGGACATCTCGTCAGACTTGCTGGCGATTTTCCTTGCCCGATCAATCGTGCAGTGATTGCTCTTGTCGAAAAAATATCGCGCGATCGAATCACTCCAGCGCATGTGCATCTACATCAACTCGCTGCAAATCTTCCACAAGGGACTCTCTAAATGATCCTTGTCACCGGTGGCGGCGGATTTATTGGATCGCATCTTGTGCATCAATTAGTGCGGGACAATCAACCTGTTCGTGTCTTGGAGCATCCAAGTGCGCAAGTCGATCATCTGCCGCTACAAAAAATCGAACTTGTGCGCGCTGATATTCGCGATACAGCAGCAGTGCGCCAAGCCGTTCGAGGTTGCGATTCTGTCTATCACCTCGCAGCCGACCCCAATTTGTGGCGGCGAAATCGTAAGGAGTACGACGCGATCAATCATGTGGGCGCTGTGCAAGTGATGAGAGAATCGCTGGACGCTGGTGCAAATCGAATTGTGTATGTCAGCACAGAGAGCATCTTGACATCTGCGAATTCCAAGGGTGGCGCCGTGGAAAGCGTGCGCTTTTGCGAACAAGACATGATTGGTCCTTATTGCCTCAGCAAGTTTCGCGCAGAGCTTGCTGCGTTCGAACTTGCGCAGCAAGGCGCGCCTGTAATCGTGTGCAGCCCAACACTTCCGATTGGTCCTGGAGACAGGAAGCAGACTCCTCCCACACGTTTGGCGGTGGCGTTCTGTCGCGGAAAAGTTCCCGCGTATTTGGATTGTCATTTCAACTTGATCGATGTGCGCGATGCCGCAGATGGATTGGTTCGCGCGATGCATCGTGGTCGCCCTGGTGTTCGATATTTGATTGGCGGGCATAACACGCGTCTGGTTCATTGGCTGGAATTGCTTGCAAAAATGACGAATCGTCCGATGCCGCGACGAAGAGTTCCGTATGTACTTGCGTTGACGGCTGGTTGGTTCAGCGAATTATGGGCCGACACCGTTTCGCATCGAATACCCATGGCGACGGTCACTGGCGTTCGCCTGACCAAACGCACGATGTCATTTGATCCATCTGCAAGTTTGAAAGAACTTGGATTGCAAACTCGATCAGTCGAAGAATCAACCCGCGATGCAGTGAATTGGTATCGACAAGAGGGTTGGATTTGAAACTGGCCCTTTGACACTCACTTTGACACTCACTTTGACTCTCACTTTGACTCTGGTCTAGTCCGCGCTTTCTTGCGCAGCAATTTGAGTGTCAAGAACCGGCGCCACACTTTCCGTTCCGGGCTCTGGGCTCAATTGTAAAAGCTCGATTTCAATGTCGGCATCTCCATCATCTTGTCGCACTGCAACCTGTTGTTGTCGCGCCAATTCCAGCAGTGCAAGAAAGAGTCCGATCATTTCGCCACGCGATCTTCCAGTGAAAATCTGCTGCATCGTCATACGTCGACGATCACTGTGCGCAAGGCGATCAACCAAATCCGCCTGATGCAAGCTGATCGGCGTGTCGTCATATTCAATACGGTGATCCCCCAAGCGAGAGATGTCCACCGATTGCATGATGCGCTCGAAAGATTCGACCAAATCCAGCACATGTGCATCTTCGATTTCGACGGAAAATTCGTTTTCCTCGGTGTCGGGAATCATCCCACCGCCATGCGAACCCGCAACATATCTGCGCGCACTTTCAAGTCGCAGTCGATCGAGCGCACCCGCTGCGGTACGGAACTGTTGATATGCCAAAAGTTGCTGCACGAGTTCGAAGCGTGGATCAGCAGCCTCGCGTTGGTTTTCTCCAGTCGTATCAATCTGCGAAGGTGCCCGCGGCGCAAGAGTTCTGCTCTTGATTTCGACAAGCGTTGCCGCCATCACCAAAAATTCTCCTGCAAGTTCAACATCGACTCGGTGAATGTTTTTCAAGAATCCGAAATATTGCTCGGTGATCATCGAAATCGGAATGTCGGAGATATCGACTTCGGATCGACGAACAAGAAAGAGCAGAAGGTCCAGCGGTCCCTGAAAACTGGAGAGGCGAACTTCATAATCATCTTGCAATGCCATCGACGCAGAGTATCCGCTAACCTAGCCAGAATGAAAGCCCCAGTCGGCACATCCGAACTCGCCTTCTTGGCGGAAGTCATCGAGGCAGAATCGACGGCACTTGGATCGATGGCTCGTGGACTGCGCGGCGGGTCCTCGGAGTGCACTGGATGGACTCGTGCGCTGGATCTTCTTGAATCCTGCACCGGACATGTGGTTGTTGCTGGACTGGGAAAATCTGGCTTGATCGGAGCGAAAATCTCAGCAACTCTTGCAAGTTTGGGGCAGCCCTCGCACGTCATTCATCCTTCCGAAGCTGTGCATGGAGACCTCGGTCGAATGCGAGAAGGGGATATCGCGCTCCTGCTTTCGTACAGCGGAGAGACGGCGGAAGTGATCGATCTCGCCCTGCATCTGAAGGCGGACGGTATCGCCCGCATCGGCATTTCTTGCCGCGCGACGACCAACCTCGCTCGGCTCTGCGATGCACATGTTTCTGTTGGCGACATCGTTGAGGCATGTCCGTTGAATCTCGCGCCGACCGCAAGCACAACGGCGATGTTGGCAGCGGGGGATGCGCTCGCGTTGGCTCTCGCTCGCAGGCGCAACTTTCAAGCAGACGATTTTCATCGTCATCATCCAGGTGGAATGCTTGGAGCGGGACTTCGTCAAATCACCGAAGTACTTCGCTTTCGCGTTGGGAATAACTTGACCGTCGTCTCAGATTCGGTAACGGTTCGCAAAGCCCTTGCGGCTGCTGGCGAAGGTCGCCGCGCAGGTGCGATCATGCTCGTCGACGCCGATGGTCGTCTCTCTGGAATCTTTACCGACGGCGATCTGCGACGGCTGGTCAATGGCGGCGGATTGGAAGCGCTCGATTCCTTGGTCTCGACCGTGATGACCGCTCGGCCAACATGCCTGACTGTTGATGCACTGGTGCGCGATGCAGTTCGGCTGGTTCAGGAAAAACGGCTCGACGAAATTCCAGTTGTCGATTTGGTTGGAAAACCACTGGGTTTAGTGGATGTTCAGGACTTGATCTCAATGCGAGTTGTAGAAGGATAAACAAATGGAGATGTATGCAATCGAAGTTGTTGGCGATTTGATGATCCTGCGTGCGGACGGAGGATTGAATGCGTCAACTGCTGGCCAACTCTCCGAACAAGTCACCGCACTTGTCAAAGGTGGAGTTCGCAACATCATCGTGGACTGCTCGAAGTTAGAAATCATCTCAAGTATCGGGCTTGGATCGTTGCTGCTGCTTCACACTCGCAGCAAGAGTGCCGGTGGCGAAGTGAAATTATGCGGGCTGAAAGGTTCGATTGTGCAGATCGTGCGGATGACCAAACTGGACAGTTTG
>CAJCCX010000152.1 GCA_903961015.1 uncultured bacterium | reverse complement strand
TCGTAAGGGAGCTTGTGAATGCGCATCGTTGAAGTCTGGCTTGGTGAACAACGATGTGCAATCCCCGTTGGCGCAATCGATGAAGTATTGCCTGTCGTCGAGGCGCGAAAACTCTCGGGGACTCCGGATTGGATCGTCGGTGTCGCACGACTCCGCGGCGCGTTTGTACCGCTCTTGGACGCTTCACTCATTTGCACTGGCAACCCAATCGTTCGGACAATGAATGCTCGGGTGATTCTCTTGCAAGTTGGTGCAGGTGGCGGAAGTATGCGCTTAGCGGTGCTCGTTGATCGAGTCGGAAGTCTTCTGACGATCGACTTTGAAGCTTCGGGAACGCATCCAGGAATTCTTGGAGCAGGCCGAGGCGCCCTCACATGCATCGCAGCTGATGCTGCAGGCGATATCTATTTATTAGATCCGAGCAAAATTGTTGACGAAGAGAATCGGAAACTCTTTCGTGACGCGATAGGTTCGGCGTGAGTTCTTCTCAGACACAGCGAGATATTTTATGGATCGCACGATTCTTAACCGAACGTGCAAGTCTTGCGCCTGGGTTACTAGATGGTCCTGCTTTTGCAAGTGCTGTTCGAGGGCGAATGAGCCAACTTTCGATGACGGATATTGCGAAATACGCGGCGATAGTCGAGCAGAATGAATATGAAATGCAATGCTTGGCAAGCGAAGTTGCAGTGCCAGAAACATGGTTCTTTCGATATCCAGCAAGCTTCGAATTTCTGCGCGCGCAACTTGCCAATCGAAAAAATCAACAGCAAGAAAAACTCGTTTGTGCCAGCCTGGGATGCGCAACAGGAGTCGAGGCGTGGTGCATTGCGTCATGCGCCCTGTCCGTCGGGTGGGCGAAAGAAAACGTGATCGTTCATGCGATTGACCGAAGTCCACTTGCTATTACATCTGCACGCGAGGGTCGAATTCCAGGCGGAAGCTTGCGAAGCACTTTGCCAGAATGGGCCGAGCCGTGGATTCGCGCCGAGAATTCTTCGGTCATAATTTCGCGAGAAGTTCTTGAATGTGTGCGATTTCAACAAGAGGATCTTTTGCTTGTCAAAGATCTTTTCTCGCAGCCAATCGATGCTCTCTTTTGTCGCAATGTGATGATTTACCTCGATCCCGCAGCGCGGATTCTGTTGCGCGATCGAATTGTCAATTGGACTGCGAATGACGGAATCGTTTTTCTTGGGCATGCAGATGGACTTGAAAGAGGAGCAGTGCTTGAAAGTGCTGGACCGACATCAGCATTCGCATGGCGAAGGTCTGTGGCAACGACCGTGACCGATACGAAGGGGAAAACTCGACCAAGAATTATGCGGCCAAATGCAATCGCGCCGATCGTGCCGAAGAGTGCGCCGATCGTGCCGAAGAGTGCGACCACTTTGGGATCCAATCCAGTCGAACCGAAGCCTCCTTCGATACCAACAATCTTGCAAAGCGTTCAACCAATGCTTGCTGCTCGAGAATTCAACAACGCCCAACGGTTGGTCGAGGATGCCCTCAAAGTAACTCCTGCAAGCATTGAATTGCTGGAATTGCTCGCGGGAATCTTCTGCTCGAAAAATGAATTGCAACGCGCGAGCCAAACATATGCACGAGTCGTATACCTTGAACCACATCATGGCCCTGCCCTACTTGCACTCGCCGAATTATCAGATGCCCTTGGACGGAGCGATGAAGCAAACCGCTTTCGAGCAAAGATGAAACGCTTGGGGAATTTGTGAAGAGATTTCAATCATGAGCACCTCAGATTCTCCAACTGCACCAGACGATCGCCCAGCGATGTCGCGACTGCTTGACCGACCGAATCGTCCTGCGACGATTGCTGAGTCAACAAAGGCCAGTGCGGAATCGCGTGTTCTGCGCCGTGAACCCCAGTTCAACTTGTTGGTCTTTCGATGTGGCGCAGAGTGGTTCGCAATCCCAGCTGAGCACGTTGTTCATGTTTCCAAGGTGACCAACGTGCATACGCTTCCGCATCGAACGAACAATTCATTCCGAGGATTGACTGCGCTTTCTGGAGCTGTCATTCCAGTGTTTGATTTTATTGGATTGCTGGGTGTACCACCTGCAGCTGAAAACATTCTTCGTAAGCCGCGCATGTTGACTGTGGGAACCGCTCAAGAATCGTGGGCATTTGAAGCAGACGATGTCCCAGGCGTGTACGCAATGCCACGCAATGCGGTCAAGCCGCTTCCACTGACAGTTGAACAATCACCTCGTCGAATTTCCAGCGGATTGCTCTCGACAGTGCAAGGATCGACCTCGTTGGTCGATCCTGAACGGCTTATCAACGAATTTAAGAATGCGATTTGTTAATTGATGGAACTCTCCTGATGGACTTAGGCGGCTTTTCAATGTTCGATCTCTTTCAGACAGAAGTGCAGCAGCACTGCGCCTGTCTGGCGGATGGATTGATTGCACTCGAACAGAATGCAAGCGATCCAAAGATGGTTGAGCCACTCATGCGTGCAGCGCATTCGGTGAAAGGTGCTGCGCGCATCATCAATCTCGATGGTGCGATTGGATTAGCGCATTCAATGGAAGAATGTCTTGTGCGCATCCAAAAGGGAACAGAAATACCGACGGCTTCTCGTATTGATGAATTGCTTCGTGGGAGCGACATTCTGCGGTCACTCGCAGATCACAAGAGCGAAGATGAAGCACGAGCGTGGCTTGAACAGGAGGCAGGACCCATCAGCGCGCTTGCTGAAGGGCTGAATCTGCCGCCGAAAGCTGGAGTTTCTGCGGTTGTTGTTGTGCCTACTGCGAAACCTGTTGCGCCTGCTGCAATACCTGTTGCGCCTACTGCAACTCCTGTTGCGCCTGCGGTAACACCCGCGCCTACGGTTGTGAAAGTTGCAACTCCGCCCGCGGCAACACCAAGCGCAGCATCGGCACCAAGCACAGCCTCGGATGCCGCGGTGCTTGTTTCATCATCAAGTCTCGAGCGACTCCTTCAACTTTCGGGCGAAGCACTCGTCGAAGCTCGCCGCCTCGAATCGATTCGTCGAACACTCACGCGGGCAAAAATTGCGCAGCGACAACTCACTGCTGCCCTCGATTCTTTGCAAGTGACAGGTCGACATGCGGGCGATGCGATGACAGCAGTTGCAACAAGCCGCGATGCTCTTGATGAAGCGCTTCATCAAGTCGAAGATCATCTGCGCCGAGGCGAAGAACTCGCAAGCGCTCTGCATAACGAAGCAGTCTCAAGCCGTATGCGTCCATTTGGAGATGCGTGTGGAGGCTTGGCTCGATCCGTTCGGGATGTTGCACGAACACTCGGGAAAGAAGTTCGCTTGATCATTGCTGGCGAACAAGTTCCCGTGGACCGCGAGATTCTTCGACAACTCGAAGCGCCTCTTGGACATCTTGTGCGCAACGCAATTGATCACGGCATCGAAAGTCCAGACGAACGTGTCGCTGCTGGGAAAACGCGGCAAGCATCTTTGCGTGTCGAGGCTCGACATCACGCCGGAAGTTTGATCGTGGAAGTGCGTGAAGACGGCCGCGGAATTGACCGAACAAATCTTCGCGCAAGGATCGTCTCGAAGAAACTTTCTGAAGCTTCGATTGTTGAAACCCTCGGCGATGCGGAACTCTTTGACTTTCTTTTCCTTCCAGGATTCTCCACCGCTGCTGCCGTCACAGATATTTCTGGACGTGGCGTGGGATTGGATGTCGTGCAATCGATGGCGCATTCCGTGGGAGGATCGATCGAAGTTCGTTCGAGCCCTGCAGGAACATCCTTCGCAATGCGGCTGCCTGTGACGCTTTCGGTTGTACGCGCCGCGGTTATTTCAATCGCTGGCGAGACATACGCATTGGCGCTTGCACGACTGGAACGAATTGATCGTATCGCACGAAGCGAACTCAAAACAGTTGAAGGCCGATTGACGACTGTCATTCGCGGAGAAATAGTGGGACTAGTTCATGCGACTGAAATTCTTCAATTGAAAGCGAGCACGCAAAGCGAGAGCGCAGATGAACTAGCCATCGTCAGCGTCCTCGCCGGATCGCGCACGGTTGGATTCGTCGTCGATTCTTTCCTTGGAGAAGAAGATCTTGTCGTACGCAGAATGGATGCTCGCATTGGAGATGTTGCCCATGTCGACGCTGCAAGCATTCGAGAGAATGGCGACCTCCTGCTGATTCTTGATGCCGACGATCTCGTGCAATCCGCCCTTCAATTGCTCGAGCAAGGAAAATTGCGCGGAGATGAAGGGCGATCAGCGATCAGCAAACGGAAACAACGGCGCGTCTTGGTCGTCGAAGATTCCATCACGGTGCGCGAAGTCGAACGACAGATGCTGTTGCGCGCTGGATATGCCGTCGACACTGCGGTGGATGGAATGGATGGATGGAACGCAGTACAAAAAGTGAAGTATGACCTTGTCGTGAGCGACGTTGATATGCCACGAATGAACGGCATCGAATTCGTGCGCAAAATGCGAGCAGACCGCAGATATGAAACGCTGCCAGTGGTGATTGTCAGTTATAAAGATCGTGAAGAAGATCGAATTGCTGGACTCGAAGCTGGAGCATCTGCGTATCTGACCAAGGGATCTTTTCAAGACCAATCGTTTCTGCAAACCATCGCTGATCTCATCGGGGCAGCGGTCTGATGCGATTTGCAAT
>CAJCCX010000151.1 GCA_903961015.1 uncultured bacterium | reverse complement strand
TCCGTTGCGTGCTCCGCGTCTCCGCCGTGGAAAAGTTTGCTCGGGCGAGTTCCGCAGGCGGTCGACTGCACTTGTAAACATATTTTCGCAAATCAGATCGTGTCGGCCGCCGAGGACTGTCTGAGCCCCGAGCGAATTTTTCTACGGCGCTCACACAAACTCACACACTCACGCACATTTTTCACGGCACTCGCACAACACTCACCGCACAACATCATTCGCCGCGCATTGCCGCGGCGTACTCAAAGACCCATGATGCCATACCCACTATCCACATAAACCACCTGCCCTGTGATTCCAGATGAAAGTGGCGAAAGCAGAAACGCACTGGCGTTACCAACTTCGATCGGCGTGATGTTTCTGCGCAGCGGCGCCTTCTTCACAACCCAGTCGAGAATTTCCGAGAACCCGCCGACAGCCATCGCACTCATCGTGCGCACTGGTCCAGCGGAAACTGCATTGACTCGAATATTCTTCGCGCCGAGTTCCATCGCCAGATAGCGAGTCGATGATTCGAGCGCAGACTTCGCGACTCCCATCACGTTGTAACCAGGAATAGCTTTTTCGGCTCCGTAATACGACAGCGCAACCATCGAACCACCATTGGTCATCAGCGGTGCTGCACGATTCGCCATCGCGATATACGTATATGCCGAAATATCCAGCGCATTTGTGAAGACGGATCGCGGCGTTCCCGCGAACTTGTCAGGTCGCAGCCAATCTTTGTCCGCATATGCAATGCAGTGCACAAGAAAGTCGATCGAACCAAAGTCCGCGCCAATTTTCGCAAATGTTGCGTCGAGTTGCTCGTCGCTGCTCGCATCGAGCGGCATCATCCACGGTTCCTTCACGCCAAGCGATTCAACCGCCTTGCGCGTACGCCGTTCATTTTTCTCGCCAGGAATATGCGTGAAGAGACATTCAGCCCCTTCGCGCAGCAAACTCTCCGCAATCGATGTTGCGATCGAATTTTCGTTGGCGACTCCGACAACCAAACCACGCATTCCATTCATAAATCCCATATCGGTAAGAGTAATGCAAAGCCGCAAATGTGGCGCAACCGAATCGAGGTCGGTACAGTTGACAAAGTCCTCGCGATTAACAGGATCATTTCCACTCTGTACATCACTGCCATGAACCAACAAAAAACTCCATCGATTCCCTCACGCTCGCGACTTCGGCCGCGCACCATCGTTGGCATCTTGATTGCCGCAGGTACCGCGCTGACGGTCGTTGGTTGCGTGCGGCAATCAGGCAAAGTCGTCTATTTTCACGAGGCGGAATTTCCAACGGGCTGGCCGCTCCTGACTGAAGTCGGCGTGGTCGAAGTGAAGGAATATCCGCAGTACCGCGAGGCCGTTGTCACCAAGAATGATGGCGCGGGCAGCGATGAAAAGATGGGGCCGATGTTCGGAACTCTTTTCAATCACATTTCAAAGAACGATATTCCGATGACCGCTCCAGTTGAGATGGAGTATTCACAGGAAGACGCGCGCGCGATGACTTCGATGGCGTTTCTCTATCGCACGAGCGAAACGGGAACTCTGGGTAACGACGGCCAGGTCGTTGTTCGCGAGGTCGCACCGCGCACATATGCGAGCGTTGGTGTTCGTGGCAGTTATAACGATGACAACTTCACGTGTGGTTTAGCGATCGTCAACGCATGGCTTGCCGCAAATCCGCAGTGGCGCGCTGATGGCACGCCGCGCTTCTTTGGTTACAACAGCCCGTTCATTCTTTGGTTCTGGAAGTACGGTGAAGTGCAAGTTCCTGTCGTTGAGAGCGCCAAGACTTCTGCGTGATTGAGAATCACGCTCAATCCATTCATCTCCAATAATGGTTCGCAGCGGCGATGGTCGCAAACTCAATTGCGACTGCCTGACAGACTGCAATCAGCATTGCTGGATCTTCCGCATACATCGGCCGAAGCTTTTCGCGCATTGCAGCATCCGGCTGAGTGGCCTTGACGATCAACCTCGACATCTTGATTGCGAGTTGCCGACCTTCTTCAGGCGTCTTGGTGATCAATGAGTTGCCTGGAACAAGTTGAATTGGATTTGCTGGTGTTGCGTTCATACAAAAAAGTTTACTACGGCAATCTTTGCAGGTGTTCAGGCCTTGGGCAACTGGTCAACCCGATGAAGAATTGTCTGGCATGTGGCGCACGCTTTGAAACTCTCCCCGATCAAGTCTGCGCGCTGGGTCACTTCATCTTGTTGATAATGATGTGCCTAGATCATCAATCGATTGCCAAGCTCGAACGATCTACGAAAGCGCAGTTTCCGAGGTGTCTCAATATTTTTCTCAAATCGCAGAATGCCAAAGCAAAAAAGAGATGCTTTTCAACCTCATTTCTGCGCATTCACACCAGATCTGAACCGACCAAAAAAATTTGCTTTCAATTTTGCTTTTTGGATTATCTGTGAGATAATGCCAAACCCCCCTGTCAAATGAGAAACCACTTGCACAATAAACACGTCGCTCGATTCGCGCGAAAATTCTTTTCTTTACTCATCGGTACGGCGTTCATGGGATTTGTGACGACTGCCGGCGCAATTCCCCCGACCCAAACGATTCAGCTGCTCGCACCAGATGGAGCGTCGTTTGATGAGTTCGGCAATGCGGTCGCCCTCTCGAATCTCGCAGGCCTCGCTGGCGCTCAACCAAATGTTGCAATCGTGGGTGCGGAATTTGACTCGATCGGCACTGGATCAAATGCATCCGAGCGCGGAAGCGCGAACATATTTGTTTTAAACTCAAGTGGAGTTTGGGTCTGGGAGGCGAAGTTGACCGCCTCGGACGGACAGGCCCTTGACCACTTTGGCTTTTCCGTGGCGATCTTCGGAAATACAGCAGTGATTGGTGCCCCTGACGATGACAACGGTAGTGTTGTGGACCAAGGTTCGGCATACATCTTTCAGCGCAGCTCCACTGGAGTATGGACACAAGTCGCCAAATTGCTTGCCTCCGATGCCGCTATCTATGACTATTTCGGATACTCGGTAGCAATCTCCAACACGGTCGTTGCGACATCAAACTTTGGAGACGTCGTCGCCGTTGGTGCACCTTATAAAGACATTACGACAAGCAGCGTTCTATACCCCGAACAAGGCGCTGCGTATTTTTTCAAACGCGCAACAGCTGGAACATGGTCGCAAGAAGCGAGAGTCCTTGGAACCAATAGCGGCACCTCGGACAATCCCACGAACGATCATTTCGGCTGGGCGGTTTCACAGTATGGCACTCGCGGACTGGTTTCCGCACCACTCGACGACATTAACGGCGTTGTAAACGAAGGATCCGTTTATACATTCACACGATCATCGAGTGGAGCGTGGGGTCTCGAAGCGAAGATGTTCGCGAACGCTGCAGATCGATCCGCTGGAGATGAGTTTGGATATTCCGTCTCCCTCTTCGATAACCAATTTATTGTCGGCTCGCCATTTGACGACTTTGGTGTCAGCCCCGTGGTGACCAATCAGGGCTCTGCATACATCTTCCAACTTTCTGGAGCAGCGACATGGACGCAAGAAGCAAAGATCTTTGCAGCTACAGGAATTGCGTATTCGAATTTCGGAGTCGCTGTTGGACTCCAAGGAAATCTGGCCGTTGTGACTTCGCCTTATGACGATACGACTGCGCAAGGCGGCGCCGCTACGTTTACCAACCTCGGCTCGGCATATCGCTTTACGCAAGTAACACCATCGACATGGGGAGCGCAGTCAAAGTTCACTTGCCTTGTGGGACAACCAGAACTGAACTTTGGAATGTCGGCTTCTGTCTACGGCGAAGCGACCTTCATCGGCGCAAAACTTGCAGACGTGGGTTCTCCGTTGAAGATCGACCAAGGAGCGGCATACATCTTCGACTTAACTCCTTTGGACTGCAATAACAATGAAAACCCTGATGCCGACGACATTTCTCAAGGCATTTCCAAAGATTGCAATCTCAACGGAATTCCAGATTCGTGCGACATCGCTGCTGGTACTCCAGATGTCAACCTCAATGGCATCCCAGACACATGTGAGATTTCGCCGACAAGTGTTGCAGCAACGGATGGAACGCTGACGACGGGTGTCGACGTGACATGGGCGACACTCGAAGGTGCAACGGGATATCAAGTGTGGCGCGCAATCGGCACAGGAGTCGCTGCGCAAATTGGCACTGTGGACGCAGTGTTGACATACTCAGATACGACTGCTGTTGCAGGAACTCTTTATACATACTCAGTGAAGGCGATTACGCCAGACGGATTGACTGGGATAAGTTTGGGCAACACAGGTTGGCGAAACATTGCGGCACCTCTGAGCGTTGCGGCCACCGATGGAACACTGACGACTGGTGTGACTGTGACATGGGCCGCTGCATCTGGTGCGACGGGATATCAAGTATGGCGCGCACTCGGCAACGGTGTTGCGGCGCAGATTGCAAACCTCGGCGTCGTGCTGACCTATTCCGATACCACTGCAGTTGCAGGAACTTCGTACACATACACGGTCAAATCAAAGACATCTTCTGGCGTGAGCGCAGCGAGCATTGAAAACACCGGCTATCGAAATCTCACTGCGCCACTCAGCGTTGCTGCAACCGATGGAACATTGACCACTGGCGTGACAGTGACATGGGCCGCATCAACTGGCGCGACGGGATATCAAGTGTGGCGCGCAATCGGTACAGGAGTTGCAGCGCAGATCACAACAGTCGGCGCAGTACTGACATATTCAGATACCAC
>CAJCCX010000150.1 GCA_903961015.1 uncultured bacterium | reverse complement strand
TCTTGCATCGGCCTTGGCAACAGAGTTGAGACACGGAAGTGCCGCCATCGATGTCGTCATTTTTCCTCCGTATCCATATCTGCAGTCCGTTGGTCGAGTGATTGATGGGAGTTCGATCGCTCTGGGCGCACAAGATGTGTCGAGCGAGGTCAACGGTGCCTTGACTGGTGAAGTCAGCGCAGAAATGCTTTTGGATCTTGGCGTGAAGTGGGTCCTCGTTGGTCATTCTGAGCGGCGTCATCGCCTCGGCGAAGCGGATTCTTTGGTGGCAGAAAAATTCGCCATGGCAATCGAGAGCGGATTGTCGGTGGTCCTCTGTGTTGGCGAGACTTTGGTTCAACGAACCGCTGGATATGCGCATAAAGTTGTTCTTGACCAACTCGCAAGCGCATTTGAGTGCATTCCCGCCGATGCTTTGGCTCGAGTCGTGATTGCATACGAACCCGTTTGGGCAATTGGCACTGGCGTTCCCGCAACTGCGGTCGATGCCGAGGAGGCCCATGGGGTCATACGAGGTTTTATTGGTTCACGCTATGATTCGGAACTCGCCTCTGGGATTCGCATTGTGTACGGCGGATCAGTAGTGTCTGGCAATGCGAAGACGATCTTCGCTGCGCCGGGAGTTGACGGTGGATTGATTGGTGGAGCTTCCTTGAAGCCAACTGACTTTCTTTCCATTTGTTCTTCGGCAATGATCGGAATTGCGACCGGATAAACCGGCCGAGTGGGATAATCCAATGAGCATGTGGTTTTCGATTCTTACCGTCCTCTTCATCTTGTCCAGCATCATTTTGGTTCTTGTGATTCTGGTACAGCGTCCTCAAGGCGGCGGATTGGCCCAGGCATTTGGTGGAGCATCTGGTGGAGGAACCGACACAGCATTCGGTGGTCGCACCGGAGATGTCTTGACGTATCTCACAATGGGTGCGTTTGCGCTCTATCTCCTCGTCGCAATCGGGCTGAATGTGGTTGACAATCAAAATTCAACTCTAGGAACCCAAACTGAAGAACAGATGATCGAGCCGGCACTTCTGCCGACTGATCCAACAAAGACAACTGTCGCACCAACTGGAACGACTCCGACAACTCCAGCATCCGATGCAACGTTGACTGCGCCAGCACCAGCTGCTGACTCGGTTCCAGCCGCAAATCAATCATTGACTGCTCCGGCAGCGGCAGCACCAGAAGCGCCAGCTCCAGTACCAGTACCAGTACCAGAAGCGCCTGCTGGCGGAAAGCCGTAATCCTCAATGATTCGATCGATGACCGGATTCGGCATCGCACAAGCCGAGATCGATGGAGCGCTTGTTGCAGTCGAAGTCCGTTCTGTCAATAATCGACATTTCAAATGCACGCTTCGAGTGCCTGAAGATTTCACTGTTCTTGAAGCAGATATTGAAGCACATGTATCGCGCCGCCTTGTTCGTGGCAGTGTCATCGTTACAGTGAGAATTTCTAATGCTGCAGCGCAAATAACGACACGCATCAATGGCGTTCGCTTGAATGAGTATCTCGCACAACTCACCGCTGCACTTGGATCAGAAGAAGCATCGCGTATTGATCGTGGACAGTTACTGCTTCTTCCAGGTGTTGTTGTCGAAGATGGTGGCGCAGTTTTTCTTGAACACCTCCGTCCAGTTGCGCTGCGCTTGCTTGATGAAGCATGCGACAAACTTATGGCAATGCGCCAGATTGAAGGCGAGGCGCTTCGTGAACATTTAGTCGAATATGGTGCAATCATTCGTTCGCGAGTCGAGGCAATTCGACTGCGTGTACCTGAAGTCATTGCGGCATATCAAACTCGATTGCGACAGCGAATTGATGGAATGTTGGCGGAGATTGGCAAGACTGTCGAGCCTGCAGATTTGCTTCGGGAAGTCGCAATATTCTGCGAGCGTTCCGATATCGCCGAAGAACTGGTGCGCTTGACAGGGCATCTTGATCAATATGAATCGCTGCTCAATGCAAAACTCGCAGAACCAATCGGACGAACAATGGATTTCGTTGCGCAGGAGTTGTTGCGTGAAGCGAATACGATTGCCAGTAAGTCGGCTGACATTTCAATCAGTCGGCAGGTGGTCGAAATGAAGACTGCTATCGACCGCATCAAAGAGCAGGCGCAGAATGCTGAATAAGGCGGGGGAAAAGTCCGTGAACACCTTTCGCTTGGTTGTGAGCCGAATGGATTTTCTCGCACAGAGATGCGTTGACTAAACTATGTCTGCAATGCATAAGACACGAATCAAGAAGCAAAGTGCCTCAATCGGGAAATTGTTTGTCTGCGTTGGGGTGATCACGGCGTCATGCCACGCATCTGCTCATGCGCAAAATTTGACTGGTAGGCGTCCTGAGGAAAAAGGTCAGGGAGTAGGAAAAATTCCAGATCCTCAAGATCCAGTGAAGGTGAAGATCGAAGCCGTTGGAGGACAGCAGTTGTGGCGTGGGGACATAATGCAGAGTCCGATGCTGCCTGCCCCTGAGGTTGTTCGACTGTGGTCCGAGGAAGTCATTGCGAACGTACGCATTTCTGCGAAGGTGCTCAGATTGGTTGCAGATTTGGATTCGCATGAATTTGCACAGCGTCAAACTGCAAGTGCAAGTTTGTCAGATCCGACAGTCACAACTGAAGAGGTTTTTGCAATATTGGTTCGTGGAAACCTCACTGATGAGCAACGCGAGCGGCTCTTGACTGTTGCGCGTGAAAAAGTACTCGCGCTTCCGCGAGGCGCACTTGGAATTCGTATGCAAGTGAGCGGCAATCCGGAGAAGCCTGGAGTCGAAGTGCAAATGTTGTTGCCAGATATGCCTGCTGCGTCGGTCTTGAAGATCGGAGATCGAATCGAAAGCATCGATGGGAAGCCAGTGAAAACATCAAATGATCTTGTCGACATCATTCAATCGAAGGTGCCAGGTGATTCAGTCAAATTATCTGTGGCGCGTCAACAACGTGATGAGCGTGAAAAACCGAAATTGGATGGGAAAGGGGGATTTGTCGAGGAGCATGTGGAAGTTCAGGTCGGCCTCACTTCAGCGACCAATCTCGATAAGTTTGAAGGTCAATTCCCAACATCGTCTCGCAGCATGGTGCTTGAGAGAAGACTGCTTGCACTGCGCGAAGCCGAAGAAAAGTTTGCGCCAGCGACGGCAAAGGTGCCACTCATTCCTATATCAGATGCAAAGCCTGCCAAGAAAAAAACCGTTGGAAAACAGGAAGCAGATATGTCAGATAAGTTGCCGTGATTTTTCACGCAGAACGGCTCTGACTCGTCATGCTAATTCTGCGAACTCAATGAGAAAAGATCTAAAAATCAATCAAGAAGCATTCGTAGAAGGTTGATTGAAATGCGCTTCTTGCACTGGAACCACAACTTCAAGAACGCGTTGGAAGACTTGCGCAGGCGATCCCATCGCATCGATGTCTGAAACAATCGACTTTGGATAGAACTCCAAGACTGGGAGAGTCTCTTTGTGATAAACCTCGAATCGATGGCGAATGACCTTATCGTCAGCATCATCCATTCTGTTTTCTTTGAGCGCTCTTTTCCGCATTCGCTGCATCATCGCATTCTCGTCGTTGCATCGCAGATGGATCACTTTGAAAACATCAAGAGAATTTTCTAGCTCACGAGCTTGGCCAACATTTCTTGGGATGCCATCGAGCACGAGTAAATCTTGTTTGGGCTTATAAAGGCTGAGTACGGTTTGTGCATGCATGTTCTGGCGCCACATTTGAATTGTGAGTTCGTCTGGAACCAGTTCTCCGCGCGAAGAAAAATTCAGAAACTGCTTGCCAAGATCACTCGTCATATCAAGCGAGCGAAAGACATCGCCGCAAGCCAAGTGAAAGAATCCGGGAATCTTTCCAAGGATCTTCCCTTGCGTTCCTTTTCCTGCACCAGGCGCGCCGAAAAGCAGAATGGACTTGTATCGATTGGGCATTTGTTGGATGCTAGCAATGGCGGATTCAACTGGTCAATGCAGCGTATTTTTGTCGAGTCACGGAAACAGCCGCGGAATCGATCCACGGAAACAGCCGCGGAATCGATCCACGGAAACAGCCGCGGAATCGCATCAGTGAACAGCTGTGAAAAGTCCTCTCGGGGCTCAGACAGTCCTCGGCGACCGACACGATCTGATTTAAGAAAATTTATTTGCAAGTCCAGTCGGCCACCTGCGGAACTCGCCCGAGAGAACTTTTCAACGGCTGGATACGCAAATGGAAGAGCAACAGAATTCGATCCACGGAAACAGCCAATGAATCGCGCCACAACTGGAGACGATGACCGACATGTGTCAGAAATTCATTTGCAAGAACCGAGTTTTGCGTGCGATCCTTCGATCGCCCGTAGCCTGTATCCATGAATGGTTGGTTGAAAAAATGGATTCTCCCTGCGGGCGTTCCCTCGGGCACGCTGGCGCAGCGAATTGCAATCGTGCGCGGAATTCCTGCAAGTGCTTTGCCGAAATTTATTGCGCCGACCTTTAGCGATCTCGCACTACCAAAAGAATTGCACGGAGCAGTTGAAGTTGGCGAGCGTCTCGCAACCGCCGTGCGTGCTGGTCGTAAGGTCGCAATTTTTGGTGACTATGACGCAGATGGGATGTGCGCATCCGCAATCTTGTTGCATCTCATTCGCGCTGTACGCCCAAACGATCCGCCCATTGTCTATATCCCAGAGCGCGCGACCGAAGGTTATGGATTATCCGTCGCTGCGATTCAACATCTCGCATCGATTGGTGTGCAGACGATCATTTCGGTTGATTGCGGGGTGACGGCGATCGAAGAAGCGCGCGAGGCGCGTCGATTGGGCTTGGAGTTACTCATCACAGATCATCACACGATGCTTCCCCGCGGTGTCTTGCCAGATGTGGATGCAATCGCGCATCCTGGGCTCGGCGGTGGAACGACAGAACTCTGTGGCGCGGCAGTTGCTTGGAAAGTGGGATGGGCATTCTGTTGTGCTTGGTGCGGCAGTGATCGAGTGGCGACAATACTTCGTGAATTGCTCGTGGAAACGCTTGCGCTTGCCGCATTTGGAACGGTTGCAGATGTCGTGCCACTTCGAGGAGAAAATCGTTTGATCGCACGACTTGGCGCGGCGCGAATTGCCAACAGTGGATTGCCAGGATTGCTCGCGCTGGCACGAGAAGCGGGCATCGGTGCGAATGATCGCGTCGATGCTGAGAAGATTTCTTTTGGAATCGCACCGATCGTTAATGCATGTGGTCGATTAGGTCGTCCGCTTGATGCAGTGGCATTGCTTGGACTTCCATCGATTCCGCAAGAGGACGGCGACACTGCAACACGTCTTCGATACGCAAAGCAGATGGCGTCCAACTTTAAGGAACTCAATAATCGCCGCAAGCAAGTTGAACGATTGATCGTCGATGCTGCATCTGCACGAATTGAAGAAGGACTTGGACGCGCTCGCGGAGCTTGCGTGCTCGCCGCGCCAGATTGGCCGCGTGGCGTTGTCGGCATTGCGTGTTCACGTTTAGCTGAAATGTTTGCGGTTCCTATTGTCCTAATGGAAAGCGAAGGTGACTTAGCGCATGGGTCCGCTCGAAGTGTTGAGGGATATTCCGTTCTGGGCGGACTTCATTCTTGTGCTGCGTTGCTCGAGCGATTTGGAGGACATGCAGCAGCTGCAGGGGTCGCCGTTCGCATGGATCGTCTTGATGCATTTCGCGAGGCGCTCTCTTCGCACGCTGCTGAAAACAGGAAGAATGATGAAGCGCCATCCATTCGCCCAGATGTCGAACTTCTCCCCTCCGATTTGACGATCGAATCATTCGAGTCACTTGATGGTCTTGGTCCATTTGGTCGAACATTTCCTGCCCCAACAGTATTTATTCGTGGCGCAGTTGTTTCGGCAGAGCCGCGCCTCTTCGGCGAAAAATCAGATCACTTGAGCATCTTCGTTCGCATGGATGGTTCCGATGCAAGAGAAGTTCGCTGCACATGGTGGCGTCAAGCGGGACAGTTCAACAGAGTGAAACGTGGTTCGCGTTTAAACATGATGGCAATTCCGCAGATCGATCGGTGGAGCGGCACTCCTCGTCTCGCTTTTACGGTGATTGACGCGAACGAATGCGTCCCCGTCTGATGGGCCTTGTCAGAGTCGCAACGGATCCCTTTTTTTATAGCACAATCTTCGCACCCACCGCAATACTGCGCGGAAGATTTGCGCACTGGGCAAGTTCGCTTGCATCGAGTGCAGTCAACGGTGAAAGTTCAATCGTCGCTACGCATTCGCCGCCTTCTTCATCACGAGGAACTTCAATTCCACACGCTTCAAACCAACGAGCCGCACGCTCGGACTGCGCACGTTGACTCGTCGCTGCAGAATCTTCTCCATCCGCATTCTTGATCGGCGCAAACTCTTCGTCGCGTCGAGTTTCATAAACCATCGAGCGAATGGCTATTGGCACAGCGTCAAAGATGAAAGCTTCCATCTTGATTGCATTCGGAGCGACTGGCTCGACCAGAACTCCGCTATTCATATCGATGCTCGCAACCTTTTTCAGGGCACGATGCAGTGGTAGTCCGTTCCCATCGTCAGCAAGGCGTTCCAAAAAAGCCCTTGAAAATGCATGAATTGCGATAGAACCAGCCGAGTGCATAAGGGCACCATCGGGATGAATCGCCTCTGCAAGGCGCAAAGGCAAGTCGCTGTACTCCAGAACCACCGTTCGATTATTCCGTCGACAAAAGACACCAACTTTTTCGCTCGGGTCACGCTTGGAAACAACCTTGCTGGAAACTTCGCTCGAACTTTCTGGATGCGCCGCATGCAGCCCAAGAAAGAGCGGATCAACTGCCTTGACCAGTGGATTGTCAACCTGAAAGTATGACAGTGTGTCGACTCCTTCACGCCGCATTTCTGCAAGTGAACCACTTGCAGCAAGAGCACGAATTGCACCACCATGCCCATCGGGATTCAGTGCGATCGAATCGGGCGACGCAAGCAGGATTTTTCCATCAAGCGATAGTGATGGCAAAGTTCCCTGTGCAAAGAAGCGAACACTTTTCTCTCCAAGCTGAAACCAATCATGCTCGCGAAAGAAATCCTGTGTCGATTGATGATTCAGCGGGCTTGTCATCAGATACCAAGGAATATTCCCACGCCAACGACGCCGCGCGGCGAGAATTGATTCTGCGAAGACTTGAAAGAGCGATTTATGAAGCAGGGGTGTTGCAGGAAATGTTCCCTTTGGTCCGTTCCAACCAAGACGCGTTCCCTGACCACCTGCGACGGTGAAACATGCAACACGACCAGATCGGACCATCTCCTCCCCAATTGAGCGATACTTCAATACATCCAAAGATTGGGCGCGCACGACAGAAACTGGCTGAATGTCATCGGTCAAGGGATCCGACTTCGCATGAGATGCAGATGAATTCGCAATTTCTTGATTCAGGATTTCGAGTGGCAATGTTTCGCACTGCGCTAATAAATTTTCGCGCCGAGAATCATCGAGAGAATCCCAAAAAGCAAGAACATGTGATTGCCCAAATGCGTTCAGACGTTCTTTCGTCTTTCGATATCGATCTTGAAGGGAAGGCATTGTTCTATGACCGATCTTCTGTCAGTCCAATTCAGGTGGGGCAGGATCAGACCAGCCCTCGGGGCGATGACGCACTATTTTTCCACTCAGAAGATAAATCGTTTGCTCGCAAATGTTCGTCGAATGATCCGCAATGCGCTCCATGTTCCGAGTTGCTCCAGTCACCCGAAAAGCAAAGCGAACGCTGCTCGTTCCAAGAGCGACTTGTTCTTGCGCCTGAAGAATCAGTTCGTTGCGGAAACGATCGACTGTGTCGTCAAATAGGAGAACTTGCCGCGCAAGTTCGGCATTGGAAGTCGCAAGCGCACGATTGGAATCTCTCAGCATCCCAAGCACGCTATTGGCCATCACGCGGAATGTTGGCGGCATTGGATCAGGTAAATGTTGATGCCCGACGACTTGTTCTGCAATGTTGACTCCACAATCAGCGATGCGTTCCAATTCGTTGTTGACCTTGACCAATGTCAGAACTTGGCGGATTGCATGCTCGTTGGTCTGCCCCATGGCCAGCAAGGGAATCGACGCTCGCTCAATTGCAACATCGACGGTATCTATTTCGTCGTCGAGAGCGACCACCGTTCGTGCCTTCGCCTCATCGTGATCGAAGTACGACTCGATCGCAAGAGTCACAAGCGTCAAGACGCGATCTCCCTGGGCATGCAAGACAGTTTGCAATTCATTCAACTTCGACGAAAAGGACGGCATGCATCTAGCATATCCCCGTGCCAAGATTGAGCGTGAACATCGACCATGTCGCCACCATTCGACAAGCAAGAAGGACCTGGGAGCCCGACCCTGTTCTCGCAGCACGAGAGGTGGAATTGGGAGGTGCTGACGGAATCACTGTGCACTTGCGTGAAGATCGTCGACACATTCAGGACGCAGATGTAGAACAACTGCGCAAAGTGGTCTCAGTTCCTTTGAACTTCGAGATGGCCGCGACCGACGAGATGGTCGCCTTCGCTTTGCGAATTCGTCCGCAGACGGCAATGCTTGTTCCAGAGGGGCGCAGCGAAATCACAACAGAAGGTGGACTTGATGTCGCCGCACTTGGCGATTCGCTGCGTGCGATTGTCGATCGACTCTCGCAAGCGGGAATTGCATCGAGTGTTTTTATTGATGCGGATCCCCGACAAGTCGAAGCCGCGGTAAAGATCGGCGTTGCAATTTGCGAAGTGCATACGGGGCCATATTCGCACGCATTTCATTTGGAGGGATCGTTGAGGGCAACGTCTCTAGCAGAATTGGAAAGAGTGGCGCAAGTGGGGGCGCTTATTCAATCTGCAGGGATGCGCTTCAATGCGGGACATGCTTTGAATTATGAAAATGTCACTGCGCTTGCGCAGATTCCCGGTTTGTACGAATTGCATATTGGTCATTCGATCATTAGCCGCGCTGTTTTTGTGGGCATTCGCAGCGCAGTTGCTGAAATGCGTGCTCTCTGCAGTCGCTAACTATTCGTTCGTAGAGAACTTTCAACCAGACGAAATTCAAAGGGGTCTTTCAAGCAGTCGATCTCGACCATAAAAAATCCGCCTCGATGTTTCTGAGCATTCGGCCACATGACTCGTCGATCCGTTTCCGGCAATCCAGATCCG
>CAJCCX010000149.1 GCA_903961015.1 uncultured bacterium | reverse complement strand
CGTTCCTGCGCCTGCGGTCAGCGATAAACCTTGCGATCCGTTGAGTGCGCCAGCGAAAAGAATGGCTGCTCCTATTTCACTTCCGCCATTCGTCGTATCGATCGAAACCGCTCCATCCAATGTCGTCGCCGAATTAAAATTGACGATAGCGGCAGTTGTCGTGATATCACCTGCAGTGTTGATACCTGTGCCGCCGCCAGTCAAATTGACCGCGCCATCGGAAGTGATGTCACCCAATGCGCCGATCGTCAATCCCGCCCCACCATTGAGCGTCACATTGCCGAAGTTTCCGCCAGTGGGAGGAATGGTTGTCACGGAGTTATTCAGCGCGATTGTTCCAGATGTCACAACGTTCAAACCCGCAAGTGCTGAATATGTTTGCGCTCCGTTGAATGTCGTCGCTCCTGTTCCCGCAAGCTGTTGGAAACTTGCCGCTTGGATAGCGGCGGCTGTCACATTGAATGCCGAATTGATCGTGATCGTTCCAATTGCATTGCCTGGAGCATCACCAACTGCGCCAGCGAAAGTCACACTGCCGGTTCCAGCGGTCAGAGTCAAGTTATTGGGATTGAGGTCGAGGGTGCTTACGAAGTTGATGTCGCCTGCGCCTGCTCCAGTATCCACTGCGATCGATCCATCCATTGTTGTCGCCGAATTGAAATTCACAACATCGCCCGTCGTCGTGATATCACCTGCTGTGTTGATGCCTGTGCCGCCGCCAGTCAAATTGACCGCGCCATCGGAAGTGATGTCACCTAATGCACCAATCGTCAATCCCGCCGCGCCATTGAGAGTCACGATGCCGCTGTTGCCGCCAGTGGGAGGAATGGTTGTCACTGTGTTGTTTAGCGCAATTGTTCCAGATGTCACAACGTCCAAACCCGCTACGGCGGAATAAATCTGCGCTCCGTTGAATGTCGTCGCTCCTGTTCCCGCAAGCTGTTGGAAACTTGCCGCTTGGATAGCGGCGGCTGTCACATTGAATGCTGAATTGATCGTGATCGTTCCAATTGCATTGCCTGGAGCATCACCAACTGCGCCAGTGAATGTCACGCTGCCGGTTCCAGCAGTCAGATTCAAGCCGAAGAAAAAGATGTCGAGCGTGCTCGCAAAGTTGATGTCGCCTCCGCCAGTGGTCACAAGAGCAGTGTTTCCAGTGAGAGTTGTGTTCTCACCAAAGAATATTGAGCCTGCGGTCAGGGTTCCAATGTTGGAATTTAAGTCAATGCCAGAGCCATTGTCAGCCAAAAGCGCGCCGAGAATTGTGCCGCTTGCAACCAAAGTGATGGTGCCTGCATTCACACCATCGCCGCCCATGGTCAGGTTGGTCAATTCACTACCACCCACTGCGGTGAATGTGCCAGTAACACTGATTGGAGCGCCTGCAGATGTTGTCAAAAGCGCCAAGCTTGTTGTGGTTGCGTCAGCCGAAATCCCATCAATAAATCCTGTGCTGTTAATCACAATGCCAAGCGCACCGGTTGCGGTGAGTGTGCGAGTGCCAGTGCCGCCGCCAACAACAACAGAATCATTGATGTCGAAGAAGCTCTGCGTTGCATCGGCGTTGATGTTGAAGGAGTTTCCAGATCCATTCACAGTCAAACTGCCCGCGCCACTGATAGCTCCGTCAATATTGAATTCGCCCACGCCACCTGACAAGAAGTCAACGGTGACCGCGCGGTTGTTGGTCCATGCGGCAGCGACAGTGACGGCCCCCTCGTAGTTGCTAGTGTTGCCAAGAACAACTGAAGCAACCGAAGACTGAATGAAGTTCCATTCGTTTTGTGTTTCTATTGCCAAACCACCAACATCCATCAGCGTGATGTTGCCCGTAGCGGCGATATTCTCAATAGTAAGAACTCCAATGTTGGTGATATTGCCCGTTAAGTCAAGATCGGCTGCGACAATACTCAGGTTAAAATTAGCGCCGGTGCCATCCACCGTTCCAAATGTTGCGGTGCCACCAGTTGAGAATGTTCGGTCTCCGGTAAGCACCACATTGCCAAAGTCCACATCGCCAGCAACATATACGTCACCACCATAATTTACGGTAAGCGCAGTGAAAGTTAGAGCAGAAAGTTGCAACGTAGGCGCGCCAACATCGCCGCCAAATGTAATGATTCCCGCTGTGCCAGCGTTCACCGTGAGCGATTGAGCGTTGTCCGCGATAACTGCCACAGTGCTACCGAACGTAATGTCTGCACCCGTAGCGAAATCCGTTGTGGTTGCAACGATCGAATCACCAGTCAGCGTCACGCCGCCTGAGCCGAAGTTGATCGCATCGCCAGTGCTGGTGATGGTGGCTGCAACATTCGATGCTGCAATGCCGGTGAACACCAAACCGCCGTCGAATGCGAATGTGTCGCCACCGTTGCCCAAGGTGACAAGACCAGTATTGAGGAAGTCAACGTTCGCTGCGAACGTGTTTGTTGAACCCGTCATGGTGACTGCATAGTTGGTCCCGAACGTCGTCAGTGTGTCCACCGTCACGTTGCCCGCGAGCGTGATCGTGCCGGTTTGCCCAGCGCCACCGCCACCGCCAAGACTCAGCGTAAAGTTGCTCGCACCGTCAGTGATTGACGCCACGTTGATCGCACCCGAGCCACTGCGAAGTGTGCTCGCTGCGCCCATTGTCGTTGCGCCAAGATCCATTTGTGCGTTTGTTGTTTCAACAATGCCGGCGATGTTGGTGCCGCCAATTGCGAGCGTTGTGTCCAAGCCACCTGTGAAGGTGCTCGTGTCGAGAGCGTCGTTGCCAAGAGTCACTGTTCCTGTGTTTAGGAATGTGGTGTCATTGGTGAAAGT
>CAJCCX010000148.1 GCA_903961015.1 uncultured bacterium | reverse complement strand
GCCACCGCCAAGAATTTCATTCATCATGGTGTATGCATAAAAGTCTGGATTTTCTCGCTGAATTGAGCGCAATCCGATTGTGACTTTTCCTTGGGGAATATCTTTCTCTACGAAATAAACGCCAGGTTTCATTTGGTGAGTCGGGGCAGTTGGCGGCGCAACTTTCGGACCTTTCGCCCAACCTGCCAACGCCTTTTCAAGAGTCGCAGGCATCGTCTTTGGATCGAAGTCGCCATAAACAGAGATGATCATGTTGCCAGGATGAAAAATCTTCGCGGCCATATCTTCCATTTCGTCATCGGTCAGCGCTTCGAGACCTGCGCCAGTTGGTTGGCGAGATTCGAAGTGATCCTCTCCATAAACGAGATATCCCCATTCGCGCGCACTGATGGAAGCAGCATCATCATTACGTTGCTTGAGTCCTTCCATCGCATCGCCTTTGGCAATCTTGAATTTCGCTTCATCAAATCCAGGATTCTTCAGGAGGTCGATGAGAATCGCCAAACTCGCATCGAAATTCGACTTGAGGCAGTCAATCGATGCAGAACTATTCCAGTCGCCGCCGCGAATACTGAGATTGGTTGCCATGAATTCAAGATTCTCATTCACTTGATCTGCGCTCATCGTGTCACTTCCGCCACTGCGCATCATTGCTCCAGTCATTGATGCCAATCCAGCGCGATCGGCAGGATCAAGATCCGCTCCGCCCATGCAGGTGATGGTCAAATTTATGAGCGGAAACTCGCGCGTTGGCAGCATAAAAACAGTTGTTCCGTCGGAAAGTGTCGTTCGATATTCACTCGCCTTAGGCGGGGTGAAAGTCAACGGCGGATAGGTGATGGTTTCAGGGCGTGGGGGAATGGTCGCCCCCGCGAATGCGCTCGCTGCGAATGAAGCAGTGAGGATGACGGCCAATGAGTTCTTGATGATGTTCATGTTTGTCTCCGGTTTGATGTTCGATGGAGTCTTGGTCAAATTCACTTTGCACCTCCAGCAGTTTCAAGTTGCGAAATACGTTGGCGCATTTTACTAAGCATGAAATCCATCATGGGTTTCATTTGCGGAGGCACTTGAGCCGCCTGCGCTTCCATTTGGGTAATGCCTTCTTGCAGTCCCTTGAGATCAGTTTCCTTCATGAGTTGTGCAACCATCTGCTTTGCTCGTGCCTGCATTGGAGCAGGAAGTTTTGCAATCTCTGGATCCTCTGCCCCAGCATCAGCACCACTTGCGGCAGTTGCATTGCGCATGAATGTTGCAACAGATCGATTTGAGACATCGAAATACTTGCGGGCCACGCGCTGAATATCTGCGGCGGTCACGGCTTGCAATTTCTTTGGGCTTTCGTTGATTTCTTCCCAACCACCAAGCGCTTCGGAATACGCCATTCCAACGAGAAGCCGGAAATTTGCCTGCAATCCTCGATAAGAATCGGCTGCGACTTGATTCTTCACTTTCTGCAATTCGTTTTCGGTGACAGGTTCGTCTTGCAGGCGCTTCAATTGCGTGTACCACTCTTGCTCCAATTGGGAAGGCGTTCCCTCACCTTTGGTCTCTGCGCTGAAGGCGAAGAATCCAGCGGTCTTGCGACTGTCTTGCTGAGCTGAAGTGCTCGAAGCGATCTGCGTTCCTTCAACCATCGACTTATACAAACGGCCCGTTCGACCGTTGAGGATCTGCGACATCATGTCCAGCGGATATGAATCTGCGTGGCGAAATGGAACTGTGTGATATCGAATTTCGACTTGCGGTTGGCAATCAGCCTGCGCATTCATTCGTTGTTCGGCCATCTGCTTGGCTTCGAGTGTGATGATTGCCGGTGGAGGAGTCGTCCCAGCTTGCAGCCTGGAAAAGTACGACTCGATCTGCGGCTTGATTTCAGCGGGCTTGAAATCTCCAACGATAAATCCAACGAGATTATTTGGTCGGTAATAAATGTTCCAATACTTCATCGCTTCATCCATCGTGTACGAATTCAGATCACTCGTCCATCCGATGACTGGCCATGAATATCCGCTGGACATCCAGAACATCGCATCGAATTGTTCTTGGAAAGCTCCAGTTGGAGTGCTCTCAGTTCGCAGGCGGCGTTCTTCGTGCACCACATCGCGTTCGCTATAAAACTCACGGAAAACGCTGTCATTCAAGCGGTCGCTTTCCATCCAGCACCAGAGTTCGAACTTATTACTTGGGACTGTGATGAAATAAAATGTCAGGTCGTACGAAGTGAATGCGTTCATTCGACTTCCGCCACTCTTTGTATAAATCTGATCGAATTCGTCTTTGATGATCGAGCCAATCTTTTTCTGATCCGCTTCGAGCGCAGCGATCTGT
>CAJCCX010000147.1 GCA_903961015.1 uncultured bacterium | reverse complement strand
TTGATGCGGGATTCGTTCGACGCAGTTGGTTGAAGACGATTCTGGATTTGAACGAAGTCGATCCGTCGACCGCAACATATAAACTCGCTTATCATGTCCAGCGCGATTGGCCGCGAAAAGGGCCAGCGCGTGCGTGGATCGATCACGTGGCGAAGTCATTTGGTGCTGATTCACAGCGAATTTCGGCCATTATTCAATATGCAATGCTTGCAACTCGCAGCGGAAACCTTGGAGATGATCAATGAGCAAATTCGGAAATAAATTTGGACGTCCGCCTGCGCAGGGTGGTGGATTTCGCGCCCCGCCAACGCCCGCAGCACCAACGGCACAACAACGCGTCGCTTTCACGTGGAAGGAATATCTCAAAGAAGGATACTTCGACGCAAATGGAAATTTGAAGATCGAATATGTTTCGCGTGAGAAGGTCGAGCCACTTGTGCAGGCCATGTGTGGCACGGGAGGTCTCAGCATTCACCAAGTGCGGCGATACCTGAATCACTGCCGTGCAGTCGAATCAAAACTAAAAACAACTGGAATCGATTGGCTGAGTGTCTTGCCTATGGTCAAGAAGCTTGACATCTCCGCTGCAGAAGGCGTGAGCAAGCAACCATCACCAAAGATTCCAGAACTCTTTCACGACTTCATTCGCAGCAATGTCGCAGCGATCAAATCGCCGAAAGATTTCGTTCAAGGATTTCTGCCTCACTTCGAGGCGCTCATCGGATTCGGTCAAGCACACTTTAAGAAAGAGAAGAACTAAGTCATGAAGAAAGTCAATCACTACATCCTCAAGGGCGAGATCGAACTTCTCTCTGGTATGCGCATCGGCGGATCAGAAGATGTCTTGCAAATCGGCGGAACCGATTTGACGTGCATCAAAGATCCATCGAACGGGAAGCCATATATCCCTGGATCCTCGATCAAAGGACGTATCCGATCTGGGCTGGAAAAAAGGCTTGGAAGAGATGGGAAAAAGCTTGGCGAACCGTGCGGATGCTCTCGTGCAGATTGCCCGATCTGCCTCATCTTTGGACCGCATATGAACGCTGCGCACAATCTTGGCCCGACGCGAATCATTTTTCGTGATGCGCACATGTTGAGCGAGTTTGTGATCGAAAATAAAACAGAGACTGGCAATAACCGACTGACGGGCGCGGCGCAGAGTCCTCGTACGGTGGAACGTGTCGCAACGGGCGCCAAGTTCGCACTCGAAATTGCGATGCAGGAATTCGACATCGATGGACAGTTTGAATACAAAGATTCAGAAGGCGGGAAATTGAAAGGGATCGACGCGATGCTTGAAGTTGTCGACCATGGTTTGTGGGAGATGGAGCAAATGGGAATCGGCGCGGGCACAGGTAAGGGTTATGGACAGATCAAGATTCACTGCGGCGATTTCAAGAAGAGCGAACGCACGAGAATGCGCTCCGCGTGAAGATCAGTCGCATCACAATTCTGCCGAAGTCTCCGTGGCGTACTCCGTGGCAGGCGGACACACTTGCTGGAGCGTTGTGCACGGTCTGCGCACGCTGTTTCGGCGTCGATGTGCTTCGAGCGAAGTTGATCGATCCGATGCGAGCAGGGGAGCCGCCGTTCGTGTTGTCCGATGCGTTTCCTGGTGACTTGATGCCGATACCGCTCGCGCTGCGATTTCAGGATCCACCAGCGGGTATTGATCCCGCGACAATTCAGCGCGCGAAATGGCTGAATTCTGCGGATTTTCACGCAGCGTGCAGAGGCCGTGCGCCATCGATTGAATCGTTTGTGGGCGATCCGCTTGTGCAAACGGCGAGTCGTCATAACACGCTGTCTCGTGAGTGGGATGGAGCGCTTGAAGATGGCGGATCGTTTTCACGCTCTGGAATGACATTGCCTCAGGGAACGGAAAAGTTAAGTCTTTATTTTCGGTCTGCTGACAAGAAATCAACTGAGCTGCTTCTTGATCTTCTTTATGAGTTGTCGTTGACGGGATTTGGTGCGGACATCGCCACGGGATATGGGCAGTTCGAAATCGCAGGCGATCCTGTTGATGCGAAGGAGTTGGACGCGAAGATCAAAGGAGCAAAC
>CAJCCX010000146.1 GCA_903961015.1 uncultured bacterium | reverse complement strand
GAATCCAATGAAACAAATAATCGCTTTGTCTTGAGCAACAAAGTGTTCTCTTGTCGCAAGACGCTCGATGTCGCTTATGTTTCGGTGAACTACACACCAGGTGGCGGACAACCGGTTGCAGCGACCATCGAGCCAGGCGTTGGCGATGGGTTTATGCGCGGCATCTACGCGGTGGCGGAGTTGAATTATCACCGCTCTCCGCTGGGTCCGTTGACTTGGACAACAGACATCAATACCAGCGACACAACACTTCTTTCGTCGCTTCGAACCATTCGCCTGACAACGATTCCGGCTGCTGGTTATGCGCGGCCAGAGTTCATCTATGGTTGGCTGCCAGGAAATCCTTTCAGTGGCAATGGTGCGGCGAACGGAATACCAGGTGACGCAGCATTCGGCAATACAGAGTCGACTCGTTTTCAGCGCACATTTGCGCACGAAATTGGCCATTGTTGGGGACGAAGTCACACCACCAATGCGATTGCCTCGGTTGGGTTCGATGTTGAACATCATCTGGTAAGTCCTCTGAATCTTGGCCAGACTCATGCGACGACGCAGTACGACGTGATGGTCGCAGGTCAGTTGACCAATGTTGCTTGGGTTGATTCTGCAACGTATCTCGATTGCCTCACCGATACTCGTTCGCAGTGCACGGCGTTTGCTCCTCCAGGTGGTGGAGAAAATCCCGCATCCGATGCGCAGCGTGTTCTACACATCAGCGGTGCGTATCAACACCACAACGGTCGCAAGCCAAGTCGAATTGAATTGCTCCCTGTCAATCAAATTGATCTCGCTTCGCCCACAGCAGATGATGCGCAAGGCGATGTATTGTTGCAGTCATTCGCAGCAGGAGGAGATTTGCTTTCGAGCGTGCGATGGAAATCCGCAACGACTCGTGAGTCATGCGCAGAGTGTGTGAATGGCCGACCTCATCTTCACGACAACTCTGCAGTTTCGATTCTGATTCCTGCGGCAGTTGCGAATCAAGAACCTGCCCGGATCGAGTTGCGTGATTTGAAGAGCGGTAATTTGCTGGCAACTCGAACGCGCACGGCATCTGCACCGCACATCGCCAGCCTTGGAAGTCGATTGATCGACGGTGTGGGAGTCGCAAGTCATAGTGGCACAGGTCCATTCGTCGAACTTTTCTGGGATGCAACCGATGCGGATGGCGATGTTCTTTCTGCGGACATCTTGCTGAGTTGCGATGGCGGTCAATCTTGGTCTGCGATTGGAGTGAATCAGCGGGGAGCGTCGATGAAATTTGCACTCTCCGATATTCCAGTCGCAAAGAACGGGCAGGGGATTGTTAAGGTTCGTGTGACTGATGGCTTGAATGTGGTTGATGCGGAAATGCCTACTTCTCTTGGTCTTTTTGGTTTGGGTCTTTTTGGTTCGGGTCATTTTGGTTTGGGTGCATCGGGGTCAAAAGTGCTCGATGAAGGATCGATCGCAGGCGATTCGCAGTGGTCGAATTCTTGGCTTGTCAACGCCCCAGACATTCATCTGATTTCTCCCAATACCAGCCAGTCATATCCCTTCGGCGCATCGATCTTGTTGCACGCATCTGGTTGGGATTTGGAAGATCAGTTCTTGCCTGATACTGCTTTCACTTGGACTTCGTCGATCGCAGGCGCAATCGGAACTGGTCGGCAAATTCTGGTTTCGACGCTCAATCCTGGAACGCACGTGATCACTTTGCGTGGAACGGACTCTGGTGGTTCGTTTGTCGAGAAGAGTGTTTCGATCAATGTCACTGCTCGAGTTATTTTCGGCGCTGACATCAATGGCGATAGCCTTGTAAATGGAATTGATCTTTCTGCGACGCTTGCGAATTGGGGCGGGAGTGGCATCGGCGACTTGAATTTCGACGGGTTGGTTGGGGGACCAGATCTTGCAGCATTGCTCGCGGGGTGGACGGGATGAAACGATTCTGTTTTCGGTCGATGTTTTTGGCGACCACCTCATTGATGTG
>CAJCCX010000145.1 GCA_903961015.1 uncultured bacterium | reverse complement strand
GCTTTCACGGGAGCCATTCGAGGATGGAACTTCATATACACGCCGCTTGGACGCGTTTCATCTTTGGTGTATGCCTCGCAAAGAAGCGCGAGCGTGCCGCGATCAGCACCAGCGGATGGTTCGATGACATGGGGGAAATATCGCTCGTTCTTTTCGGCGTCGAAGTATTTCATCTTGTCGCGGCGGCCAGAATGCTCGGCATGTTGGCAGAGGTCATAGTCGCTTCGATGCGCGACTCCTTCGAGTTCGCCGAATCCAGGCGCTGAAAACGGAAATCGATATTCGATATCGCTTGTGCCTGCGCCAGTCTTTGCATAGTGCGCGAGTTCGTCGCGATCATGTTCGCGCAGTTGGAGATTCTCGCTTGTCAGTCCAATCGACTGCCACCACGCGAAGCGTTGTGTGCGCCACCACGCGTACCACTCGTTGGCTTGCGTTGGATGAATGAAGAACTCGATTTCCATTTGTTCAAATTCACGGCTGCGGAAGGTGAAATTGCGCGGAGTGACTTCGTTGCGAAACGCCTTGCCGATTTGTGCGATGCCGAATGGAATTCGAACGCGCGTGCTGTTGACCACGTTTTCGAAGTTGGCGAAGATGCCCTGCGCAGTTTCTGGGCGCAAATATGCGATGTTTGATGGGTCTTCGAGCGCGCCGACATTGGTCTTAAACATCAAGTTGAATTGGCGAGGTTCGGTGAGTGTTCCAACTTCTTTCGCATCGGGACCAATGCAGCGCGCGCGATCTTCGGCAGTCAACTGCGTGAATGGACGAAGCAGATGTCGTGCGGGATCGAGCGCATCGCACTTTTCGTATTTCAGAAGTGTCTTGATGGCTTTGTCGCGTTGATCCGTGTCATTTTCGATGAAGGCGTACAAGCGTGCACTTGCATCCGCAGCGCCCAGAACAGTCAGATGATCCGCGCGATATCGCGCCTTGCTCTCGCGACAGTCAACCATCGGATCGTTGAATCCGCCGACGTGGCCGGATGCTTCCCAGACTTTTGGATTCATGATGATCGTGCAGTCGACGCCGACGATGTGAACGGATTCGCCGTTTGGTCCAGGCGTATCGCAGCGCACAACATCTTTCCACCATGCGTCTTTGAGATTGCGCTTCAGTTCGGTGCCAAGGGGACCGTAATCCCAGAAGCCGTTGATGCCGCCATAAATTTCGGAACTTTGAAAGATGAATCCGCGGCGGCGGCAGAGTGCGACAATTTCATCCATTGATTTCGTTGGTGTTTCGGGCATAGGGTGGGCGAGTGTATGAACAACCTGCGATGCTGGCATATGCCCCGCTCTTTATGTTTTCTGGGATCAGCGCGTCGCAAGAATAAAATCTGGAATTGCTTGGATGGCGAGATATCGCTTGAGAATTGCGGTGGGCAGTTCGTGAAAACTTCGGATCTTTTTTCGGCATGGCACTTCGCCGCAATTGCAAGGCATCGTCCACGAATCGTCTGCGCCCAAGAGCGTTGAATAGTCGTGGGTGATTTCAGTGCACGCTGCGATTGATTTGATCGCCTTGAAGAAGAGTCGACCACTCTGTTTGACGACTCGCATATTTGGATTGCAAGAGTGATTTGCAAATGCGCCGATCTTGTCATGTGGACTGATGTAGCAATCTGCGTTATACCGAAAACAATTCGCGGCCTTGCGTGGATCTGTTTTCCAGAAGGACCAGACTTCGTCGCTTGTAACGATGGCACCATCGATTTCGCAAATGAGTGCGCCAGAGTTGAAAGATTTCAGTGAAACAATTCCAAGGCCATTGCGCACGGGTTGAACAGCAAGAAAACGGAGTGCAGGCATTGAGGGCGAAGGGTACGAAACCCCCCGATTTGAATTGGATCGAATGCGCACAAGAGACTTTCGTGAATTGACACATCGTGATATCCTGCAATTGTCGGGCGATTAGCTCAGTTGGCTAGAGCACACGCATCACACGCGTGGGGTCGCTGGTTCGAATCCAGTATCGCCCATTGTTTCACTTTGCAGGGTTTTGCAGATTTGCCCCACCGTGCTACGGGCAAATCGTAAGGCTGCAGCACTGCGTTCTGCCCGTAACACGCTGTTCAAATACAGCAACCGATTATGCAAGAGCGGCGCCCTAGGTGAACCCAGCATGGCTGGAAAGCCTAGTACGCCGCTCTGCAAGTCAGTAAATGACTATCGATATCTCCTATAAGTTACGAGCCGAAGCCATGAATCTGCTTTCAACTGCCGCATGCCCCCCAACGCCCCATGAGCAGCCCAAGATCAATTCCATCCACGGCCCCGTCGCGGTTCACATCTCCCGTGAGGCCACTACCGATTTGACCCCACTGTATCAATAGGGTGCTTAGGTCTTTCGCGTCGACAATGCCGTCCACCAAGATGTCACCGACGCACCGGCAAGAATCAAGGATGCCGTCTTGGTCGACGTCGAGGGATGGATCCGCTGCGATCGAGCATGAGTCAATCCGCCCATCGCCGTCGCAATCCGGAGGCGCACTCGCGACTGTGAAGTAATAATCGAAGGGCTGAAGAGGTATCCAGCAGTCAGCGGTTCGACCTTTGGCACCTATCGCCGGCAGCGCGTTTCCATCCGGTTGCGGCAGTTCTGGATGATCAAATGGCGCACTTTCGTTACGTACACGTTCATCCGTCAGCGTCTTCATGAACGCAACGACGGCGTCAATGTCCGATTCTGAAAGGTCTAGCGTGGACATCTCGGGGCTGAGGTCAACAAGATTCTCCTGGTGGAAGTCGCCGCCGCGATTGTAAAACTCCATCACCTGCCGCAGCGTGGATTGGCCACCATTATGAAAATACGGTCCTGTCAATTCAACATTGCGTAGTCCCGGTGTCTTGAACGCTCCATCCACCATAGCGTGGATATCCGCTGGAACATGTGGCACATCTGTTGGCGCATCAGGAATTGGAAGACCTTGTTGTTTCCGTCGCGTGTAGGAAAGCGGAACTCCACCAGCCTGCAAGCCACCAACCCCAAGATCCTCCGCGGTTGGCCTAACCCCGATGTTGTAGAACCCAAGGTCATAGGCTCCCGAGGCCTGCACCTCACTAATCGCATAGACGATGCCGTTCACCCTGACTTCATAAGAACCCTCGTGGAATCCTGTGATTCGGACGAACATCGATGTACCGCAAGAGCCGTTGGACAACACTCGACGGCGCACGCTCGCCGAGAAGATGGCATCGTGCTTCTTAGCTGCAACGCCCCCCGTGCGAGAGACATCAGTCGGACAGCCCAGTGGTGCCAAGTCTGGGAGCGTCAAACTTGACACAAGGATCAACTCGTTCTCGCCCTTGCCGTTTTCTGGCGGCACAATGCGGAACAGTTCTACAATCGCGTTGTCAAGAGTGAAATTCAACGGCAGCGCGGCAGGAGCCTCTTCAATGGGGTAATCCGCGAAGACCACTCGAGCAGCCTCCGCAACAGCCGCTGATGGCATGATCTCAACAACCTTGACGGAATCTTGGGCAATCTTTGTCCAGGTTGCGCTGGAGAATGCAGAACTCGCATGGCAGTTGATGCAGCTAGCAACAGGAACGCCAGTCATCGTCCCTTCGTTAACAAATATGTCTAAACCACGTCGTTCTTCCGGCGTAAGAATACCTGCCGCATCGCCACCCACGGGACCGCCAGCAGCAGCCCAACGGTCATATCGCGAGTCATCAGAGACAAGCGTTGCCTCATACATCTGAATGGCTAGGCCAAAGAACAGGGCGAAGTTCGACTCCACCTGCGGAATGCCATCGGGGGTTGGAAGGGTCGTATGCCACTCGGGCAAGAATGCCTCGTCGATCAGTTCACGGTAGGTGTAGAACAGACCCATACCATCAGGCATTGCAAATTTGCCAAGAACCGAATCAGAATGCGAGACACGCTGTGAATCGAGTGCGCGTCGGTCCAGCAACCGGTGGGCGAGCGTCGACATCACCTTGCCCGAACAACTCATCTCCACCGAACTGAGTACCGGGCCGACCGCCTGCGAGGCGAGCGATCCCATCTCGAGTAGCACGGACACGGGTTCAAGAACGTTGGTTTCACTGCTATGGCGCCAGACCCGCGCGTTCGGATCGAGCGGTCCGCTCCCATTCACGCCATTGAACATCGCATTGGCTCGACCGTCCCAAAAATTGCGCACATTGAGCACAGCATTAATGGCTGATGGCGAATTGCGACCGGTGACCTGACGAACGTTCCCTTGGGCATCGTGAAACACCGGGTCGGGTGTATCTTCGCAGAGCTCAACAAGGCGGCCCGATTCAGATACAAGCTCGCGATACACACGCTTGAGCACGCCCTGCGAACCAACGACGTCGTCGATATTACGAAGCCGTGTGCTGGATCGCGAGCGTGGATCCTCAAATATCACGGTCGGGAAAAAGTCAATCCCCTTGGTCTGCCCAGGCAGGACGCCCGCATCAAATGTTCCGTTGGCACCCGGATTCACTGCGTTTGTACGTCGAGGGTCTACCCCCGCATGGGCGTGGCACGAAGCACAGGCTGTCTGACCGTCACTTCCAAGGTTGGTATCCCAGAAGAGTGACTTCCCAAGCGCAATCGCTGCCGATCGGCTGCGAACATACTCCTCGATCGTTGGAGGCTCGGGAATCGGCAGACCGCGCAAACTCGGTGGATAGGGAGAATCTTGGGCAACCGTAGTTACCGCTGCGACAGAGAGAACCACCGCACTGATGGCGATAGACACAAAGAATTGCTTGAACAACATTAGCATTTATCCAAATTAGGGTGAATGAACTGAAAAGGGGGACTGTAAGGGAGGTAAACCGATATCGATGTTGAACTTATATCTGAAAATTCAATTTGCAAATAAACACTGTTATTTTTAAGAATTGCATATTAACTCGGACTACCCCAGTGGCCAAGCATGATTCCTAGATCAAGACCATCGAAGATGTTGTCTCCGTTGCAGTCTGGGATCCCTGGGTTTTCTACGCCCCACTTCACGAGCATCAACCCTATATCCGTGCCATCGACAAATCCAGAAAGATCCAAGTCACCGAAGGCGTATTGGCACGCATCAAGCCGTGCATCCTGATTGCTATCAGTGGCCAAGTTGAGCTGGCAACTGTCGTCGATGCCATCATTGTTGCAATCCGCATGCGTGTCGCACACATCGCCGATCCCGTCGTTGTCGCAGTCTGTCTGCTTTGGATTCGCCACGAACGGGCAGTTGTCGATGTTGTTCATCAAGCCGTCACCATCATCATCCCGCAATGACGGATCCCAGTTGACGCCGTGTAGGGTGATT
>CAJCCX010000144.1 GCA_903961015.1 uncultured bacterium | reverse complement strand
CGTTCCAGTCAAAGTTATGCTTAAAGACGGAAGAAAAAATGCTGCATGTGACGCTCAACACGCCGGCAATCTTTTTGATTTCCTGTTGCCTGCGAAGCAAATCGACTTCGTCAGGAACAGATAAATCTATTAGTATCTGCTCGTTTTGCAGGCAAATATAAACCCAATCCGAATTGTAAGTCTCTGCGATCATTTGCGCAAAATCATTGATATTTCGACGAACCGAGATGCGCAATTGAACAGTAATCATCCGCGCAAGGAAATGCGGATCGATCACAACAAGCGGTCGAACAACTTCTTGATCGATGACCTCTAGAAGCTTTGCTGCTGCCGCAGGAGAAGAAATTTTTGCTGCATTCGCAAGTTCAACGACGGATATTCGGTAATCTCGCTGAAGCGCATGAATGATGCTTGCATTGATTCGGTATCGTCGAGCCGTATTTGATTTCTCTAGGACTTCTTGTGTCTGCCGACGCTTTTTCCCTCGAGCCTCAAGTGGAGGAATGACACGCAATATTTCTGAGGATTCTTCGATCTTGGCATCGTGATGCGCAGAAAGAATAGAGTCGATTTCTTCAAGCAGTCTTGTGGGAGTTGAGCAAGCAATCAGCGCAATGACTTCGCTTTTGCCAACGACTGTTGCAACGCGATAAAAGCAGGGGCGGAGTGCTAGCGCGCTGGCAAATGAATTGAGCGTTCCTGTTGTTGAGATTCGAATCATGGCCGCTGCGTTGCAACCCGAATCTTGTAAATCAACATATCCACGCACTCTGACCAGAGACAATTCGTTCAAGACCGCCAGTCTGCGGGAGATGGTTGCTTCGGAGAGTCCAGTCTGCTGCGCAAAGATGCGGCCGATTGCTCTGCCATCTTCTTGGAGAACCTTGATCAGCTTGGAATCGATTTCGGTGGCAGTCCGAACAACCGCAGGTCTATTTGGGAAAGTGGTTTTTAGCATTCAAGGGGCCTCGCAAGTTTTTTCTTACTGCAAGCGAGTTTGAATCTCAGAAGGCCCCGGATCCAGTCAATAGAATTTCAAAATCAAATGCAGAACCTCTGACACGACCCGAAAAATGAATTGAACTAAAAATGCAACGATAAAAATAATGTTGCAGGGTTTTTATGTTATCCGTTATTGAATCTCGGTAGCGTCTATACTGTTTGGCTGTCGCTCGGGGCGTTCACTTGCAAGTGAGCTGAGAAGAACCCGTCGAACCTGATCCGGTTCACACCGGCGTAGGGAAGCGCTCGCCCGTCTTGTTTGGGCGCCTTCCTTCGTGAATTTGAATTTTTGAAGTGTTTTACGACCCTATTTTAAGGAACGGATATGAGCGCAATTTCAACAAATCAAGTATCGCACGCCGCGCCTTTGCGCGGAGCAGCAAACCCATCGACCACAGCAGCAGGCACTTCACCGGGAAGCTTTGCCAATGCTGCTCAAATCGGCGGACCTCTTTCATTCAGTTCCCCTGATACGCCTGGAATGCCCGCGCCGAGCGCATTGACCGCGTGGGATTTTTTGCCTGAAGGGTGGTCGATCGAAGCGGTCGCATCGCATGCAAACGGTTGCGCTGGTCATTCCTGCGTTTCCATTGGAGCGTTCATTCGCGCGGTTGCGCCGCGTGGATTTGTCGCGATCACGCAATTGGAAAGTGCGCGCCTTGGAATTGTCACGCCAGAAATGGTTCGAGTCGCAGAACGCGAAGGTCACCTGACTGCGCTGCAAGTTCGAGACGAAATCGCCGCTGGACGAATGGTGATTCCAGCGAATCGAGTTCACTTGGGATACAAGCTGGATCCGATGGCGATCGGTCGCGCATCGAAGACCAAGATCAACGCAAATATGGGCGCGAGTCCGGTCAGTTCTGGCACTGATGAGGAAGTTGAAAAATTGAAATGGGCAGAACGCTGGGGAGCCGACACGGTCATGGATCTTTCAACTGGCGGAGATTTGGATGCGTGCCGCGAGGCGCTCATTCGTAATAGTTCTGTGCCTATTGGTACGGTGCCGATCTATTCAATGATCATTGGGAAAAAACTCGAGGAACTTGATGAAGCGATCGTGATGGAGACGCTCACGCATCAGGCGAAGCAGGGTGTTGATTATTTCACGATTCACGCAGGAGTTTTGAAGGAACATTTGCCGCTGATTCGCAAGCGTCTGATTGGAATTGTCAGTCGCGGTGGAAGTCTGCTTGCGAAGTGGATGTTGGTGAACGACCGTCAGAATCTGATGTACACGGGATGGGAAAGAATCTGCGATGTCATGCGTGAATACGACGTGACTTTTTCGATTGGCGATGGTCTACGTCCCGGTGGTTTGGCCGATGCAACCGATCGTGCACAGTTGGCAGAGTTGGAAACGATCGGCGAATTGACCGAACGCGCTTGGCGAAGAGGTGTTCAGGTGATGGTCGAAGGTCCAGGTCATGTTCCGTTCGATCAGATTGAATACAACATGAAATTGCAGCGCACTCTTTGTCACGGCGCACCTTTTTATGTGCTTGGTCCGCTCGTTACGGATATTTTTCCTGGATACGACCACATCACAAGTTGCATCGGTGCAACTGCGGCGGGATATCACGGTGCAAGCATGTTGTGTTATGTCACGCCGAAGGAGCACTTGGGGCTACCAAAGAAAGATGATGTGAAGCAGGGGTGTATCGCGTACAAGATCGCAGCGCATGCTGCGGATGTTGCGCTGGGAATTCCTGGAACGCGCGACCGCGATGATGAATTGACGAAGGCGCGTGCGGCGTTGAATTGGGAAAAGCATTTCGAGTTGTCGTTTGATCCAGATGTGGCGCGTGCGTATCACGACGAGGATCTTGATGTCGATACGGATTTCTGCGCGATGTGCGGACACGATTGGTGCAGCGTTCGAATTAGCAAGGAAATTCAGGAATTCGCGAGTGGTAAAGAAGAGGAATATCAGCGCGGAAAGCCTGCGCGCAGCGCTGCATTGACGCAAGAGCAGCAGGACATTCTTGCCAAGCGCGGCGTCTTGTCGCCAGATGAGATTCACCGACTTGCATCCAAGACAAAGGCAGCCGTTGGTGCTGATGAAGCGAAGGCATCCTGCCACAGCGATTATGTAGATCCTGAGGCGGCGAAGAATCTGCAAGGTCAGAAACTTGTGCAGTTGAATACTGCGCCGGCGCATAATTTGCCAACGCATGATTCGGTGATCTAGCCGCGCGTGGCGTTGAAGCGGTGTTTCGAACGCATCCTTATCATTCAGCCAATGCCCCAATCGAATCCATCAAGCCCAAATGATTCGCTCAGAGGAAAGGGCGAAGGGATTGGGGCGAAGGGTCGTTCACGGCCGCGCTTTTTTTCCTTCCCGCCGCTGCGATTTCAAGACGAATATGTTTGGCTTGTTTTTCTCGCAGGTATGGATGTCATGCTGACTTGGTACATCCTCGAGCGTCATAACGGAGAGGAAGTAAATCCTGTTGCAAAATTGGTTCTTGATTCCTGCGGACTTTGGGGCGCAATTGGATTTAAGTTCAGTTTGTTGCTATTTGTCATCGTGGCCTGCGAGTGGATATCGCGAGATAGTTTCAAGGTGGGAAAATTCCTCGTGTGGTTTGCGCTGACTGTTTCGTCATTTCCAGTGGTCTATTCAACAGCATTGCTGACATATCACTGGATGAATCCCATCGGTTCTTGAATTCCAGCAAATCTGCTGACTTCAAGCCTATTTTGGTATCGCAGCCGTTAAGACTTTCGGCGCACCGTTCGTGATGAGGATGTCATCTTCGATGCGAACTCCCAGCGATTCTTCTTGGATGTAAATGCCAGGTTCGATGGTCACGATCATGCCAGGCTCGAGCGCCGTTCCAGGATCTGCATCGTGCACTTCCAGCCCAAGCTGATGTCCGATGCCATGGATGAAGTTGTCGCCGAACCCTGCGGAAGCGATCACCTTCCGTGCCGCCGCATCAACCTCTGACATCTTGGCGCCAGGTCTGCAGGCACGAATCGAAGCGAGTTGCGACTTGAGCACGGTGTCATAAACCAATTTTTGTCTTGGAGTGAATTTCCCAGAGACGGCAAACGTTCGAGTGACATCAGCCGCATACCCACCGAAGCTGGCGCCAGAATCCAAGACCAGAAGTTCGCCTTCTTGAATTGGCTTGGAGTTTGCGTGGTAATGCAAGACGGTCGCATTAAAACCAGTCCCAGAAATTGTGTTGTATGCCGTCGCTCGCGCTCCAGCAGATTTGTATGCGTGTTCGACTGCCTCTTGAACATCGAATTCGGTTCGTCCTGGCTTTGCGGCGAGTAAGGCAGCTGCGAATCCGACCGCAGTGATATCGCAAGCGCGTTGCACGCACGCAATTTCTGCAGCGCTCTTGACGGCGCGCATGGATGGGAGCAGTTGCGTTTGATCGCCGATTGTGGAACCTGGAATCCGTGATGTGCTATCGCGGATGATGGCAAGATCAGCAGAAATTGGCGCAGTATGCGGGGAAAATGGATGAAGACACGCGAATCGCTTTGCGCGCTTGGCACTGTCGAGCAAGAAGCGCGAAAATGAATTTGTTCGCATGATTGTCTCGATTCCATATCGAGATTTCAGCGCCCCGCTGACTGGTTCTCGAAAACCATCCCAGCGTTCGAGTTCAGAGTTCAATGGTCGTAGATAGAGTTGCACGCGCCGCGCCTTCACTGGATGACCAGGATCGAGCAGAAGTATCGCGCCGGCTTCGTCAGTGATACCAGTGAGATATTCGAAGTTTGGATTTGGTCGCCAAGCGTTCGAAAGAGAGTGATCCGCATCGCCAGCGAGAACAAGTCCGATTGCGTTTCCGTCGCGTGCAAGCGAACGCAGCACGCGTTCACGTCGCGCTACGAATTCGCTGTTGGAAATCGTTGGATTCTCAACGTGCTTCATTGCGCTGCACCGACCGGTTTTTGTTCATTGAGCAAACGCTGAGAGTATGAATTCATCGCATCGCGCAATTGATCGAAACTTTCAAGGACATACAAGATTGGTTGATAATGGTCGATCTCGAAACTGGTCGAGCAAACGGTTTCAAGATCGAATGGTCGTCGATCGACTTCTGAACTTTCCAGCGCATGACGACTTTCACCTGGACTTGAAATGAGGCCTGATCCATAAAGTTTTACGCGCCCGCTCTCGCGAATCAATCCAAATTCCACTGTGAACCAGAAAAGTCGCGCAAGTCGTTCGATGTGAAATGGATCGTTCGTGGTCGATGCAGCAAGGCCGTATGTCTGGAGAAAGTCTGCGAAAGTTGGATCGGCATGCAGTGGAACATGACCAAAAATATCGTGAAAAACATCAGGCTCTGGCAGATAGTCCAACGATTCTTTGGGACGGATGACCACTGTCGTTGGAAAATCGCGGCGCGCAAGACATGCGAAGAAAGTTTTCGCTGGCAAATATCCTGGAACCGCACGGCTTTGCCATCCAGTCAGTTGTTTGAGATAGTTGTTGATTGACTGCGGACCTTCGAGATGTGGAATGTGATCGCGCACCAGACGGATCGAGCGCGCGCCAGTGAGATACACATCCGATGCAGAGGATTCGAGATACGACATCTGTCGGTCATACAGTGTCCGCCAAGATTCCTGATTCTCTGTTGAATACCCCTCGTAATGTTGAGTGACATAGACACGCGTGATGTCGTCAAAGCCTGGAGAGCCATAACTGTTGGCATATTCTTGGGCCGCAATTCCTTCTGGGCCATCGATCATTGAACTGTTCAGGGTGCCTGGAAATTTTTGTTTGCCGTCTTGTTGTCCCATCGTGGAGCTCCGTGTTCGAGTTCAGAAAGTGTTGGTCGTTGTGAGTCCATTGATTCTACGGCACATTTCGCCAGATATCATCAGTGTTTCATGCCTCTTTCGCAAGTTCCGTCAACAGAGAAATTGCGGACGCCTCATCGGAAATCACCCTGCCTTCTGGGGCGTTGAGACGAATGATGTCGAATTGTCGACGAACATCAAATCCACCGGGATCGACACCGACCACCAGAGGGTCAGCAGCATCTGTGCGATATTGGGCGTGAATTGCAGCACGAACCATGTCGATTTTTGATTGGTTCAGCGCACGACAAATCACCGATCCACCTTTGTCGAGTGTGTTGGGGCGTTGAAAGACTTCGCCGTCGATGAAATATCCTTGAAACTTTGCGGCATCAATTGTGATCCACGCCCAGTTCACATCTGGTGGATCACCGTGATAGGTTCGCCAACGATCCGCACTTCCAGTTTGGTCTGTTCGCTCGTCGAATTTTTCCAGAGACATCATGAGATGCAAATCAGTATCGCCATCATCTGGAAGTTCCATCACAGTATCCGCCGCCATCAGCATCGCAACCATCACGGGCGCAACAAAGCGACCATCAGGAATCGGGGCAATCTTGATCGCGACGCGCTCACCATCAAATCGAATAAATCCTGAAAGATGTCCGCGCATCCACTGGTAGCCTTTTTCCTCAATTGTGGGATCGTCTTCCATTGTTCCTGATGCTAGCGATGTGTGTGGCATATGAGGACAGTTTGCCAGGTGTGACGTATTCTTGCGGTGTGACGTTCATCGCCGTCGCCATTCCCGTCGCACGCACAGATGCGGTCAGTCGAGCTCTAGAATCCGCACAGACTGCGAAGTCGCACGGTGCAGATTTAGTCGAGTGGCGCGTTGACACGCTTGCCGAAGATCCGCACGCATCCGCGGCCATTATTCGACTTGTTCAAGAATCGCCACTGCCTTGCATCGTCACGGTTCGCGATGAATCTGAAGGTGGAGCATTTTCTGGAGGTGATGACGAACGGATGGCAGCTTGGCGCGCCGCGAGCAGTGCGGTCCCGCCGCCTGCGTATATCGATGTTGAATTGTCGACCTATCTCGCGCGCGCTCCGATGGGAGATTCTGCGCGTGAAATTGCGCGGATTTCCAGCATAGGAAAATTGGATGCGACTCGAGTCATACTTTCGTTTCATGATTTTCGTGGAAGGCCTCCGGGACTTTCTTCACGGGTCGCAGAGATGTGGTCGGATCCCGGAAGTGCGATCGCAAAGGTTGTTTGGACTGCACGAACCGCTCGTGACAATATTGAAGCATTCGAATTACTTGCATCGCGAGCGAAACCGACAATTGCACTGTGTATGGGCGAGCATGGATTGATGAGCCGTGTTTTGGCGCCAAAGTTCGGCGGATTCTTGACCTATGCACGCGCTGATGATCACGGCACTGCGCCAGGTCAACCGACGGTAGAAGAATTGGTGCGCGATTGGGGCTTTCGAACGATCAATAAGTCGACGAAGGTCTTCGGTGTTGTCGCGCATCCAGTTTCCCATTCGAGGTCACCAGAGATTCATAATCGCTGGTTTCGTGCAGCGAATTTTAATGCGCGCCTCTTCGCAATTGATGTCGCGCCATCATGGGAGGCTTTCAAAGCGACACTTGCAGAATTGTTCGGACACGCGCCACTGGATTTTTGCGGAACCGCTGTCAGCATGCCGCATAAAGAAAATGCGATTCGATTTGTGAAGGAATTTGGTGGAGTCATCGAAGAAAGTGCGCAGCGCATTGGTGCGGCGAACACGATCGGAAAATCGGCTGATGGCAGACTGTTTGCGCGGAATACGGATGCAGATGGAGTCGTCGAAGCACTTGCGAATGCGATGCGTCGTGCAGGCGGTGATGGAAATCTTCGCGGCAAAAGAATTGCAATCTTGGGAGCTGGCGGCGCTGCGCGTGCAGCGGCATTCGGCGTGGCTCGTCGCGGTGCTTCTGTTGTCATCGCAAATCGCACTGCAAGCAAAGCGAAACAAATTGCCGAAGAATTTGCAGTTGCGAGCGGTGATGCGCCAGCGCTGGATGTGAATGCGAAAGTTCTCTCTGCATTGTCGAAGGAGCGATTCGATGTGATCATCAACTGCACAAGCGTCGGTATGGATGGAAGCCCCGCCGTGGATCAGAATCCGCTTCCTGCAGAAGTTGTTCTTGATGAGCGCGTCGTGGTGATGGATGCTGTGTATGCGCCCGCAAAAACTGCACTTCTAATTCATGCGGAGCAGTGTGGTGCGAAGTGTGTGGGTGGTTGGGAGATGCTCGTTGCGCAGGCGGCGCATCAGTTTGAGGCATGGACGGGAAAGCACCCGCCGACTGATGCGACGCCATCGAGATAAGATCGCATCGTGGCGCAACTGACCTATCGAACCGCTGGCGAATCGCACGGACCTGCACTCATTTCACTGATTGAAGGGATGCCTTCTGGTGTTGCGATCGATCTTGCATTTATCGATGGTGAACTTCATCGACGGCAAGGCGGTTATGGTCGTGGCGCGCGTCAACGCATTGAAGAAGACCGCGCGATTTTTCTTTCGGGGATTCGGCAGGACGTGACCCTTGGATCGCCCATCGCTGTGCAAATTGCCAACGCAGATTCTCGAATTGATGATGTCGAAAAGACGCCGCCCGTTTTTCGTCCGCGGCCTGGACACGCTGATCTTGCTGGAAGCATCAAGTGGCTCACGATGGATTGCCGCGCAACTCTCGAACGCGCAAGTGCGCGCGAGACTGCGGCGCGCACGGCGGCGGGAGCGGTGTCGCAATGTTTGTTACGCGCATTTGGAATCGAGTGCTTTGGATTCGTCCGCGGATCTTTGACCACGACGAGTGCGGTCGAACCAAGCGCAGCAATGCTGGCGAAATTACGCGCCGCTCGCGATGCAAGCGAAGTGTATTGCCCCGATGCGGTCGCATCCGAAGCGATCGTCTCTGCGATTCACCAAGCGAAAGTTGATAAAGACACTGTCGGCGGAATGTGCGAAGTGCATGTCTTTGGTGTGGTCCCAGGGCTTGGATCGTGCTCGAGCAGCGATTTGCGCTTGGATTCTCGTTTAGCTGCAGCGGTGATGGGCATTCAAGCATTCAAAGGAGTCGAGATCGGATTGGGAATGCAAGTTGCTCTGCGAACCGGCAGTCAAGTACACGATCCAATTTTGTTTGATGCTTCTCTGCGCGGAGAATCACATTTGGGTTTTGTGCGTCCTTCCAACAATGCCGGAGGACTAGAAGGTGGCATGACCAACGGAATGCCGATTGTTATTCGTGGCGCGATGAAACCTATTTCAACTCTGCTGCGCGGTATGCCAAGTGTCGATTTGCGAACGCACGAATCGACGCAGAGTCAGTATGAACGATCGGACATCAGCGCCATCGCTGCGGCGAGCGTTGTGATGGAAAATGTTGTCGCATTCGAGATTGCGCGTGCGCTGCGCGAAAAATTCGGCGGCGATTCGCTTGGTGAGATGCGCGCGAATTACGATTCGTTTCTTGCAGCGGCACGAAGGTTGGGGGAATAAAACAAACTGATCAGGGTCTTGCGGGCAAGGGGGAGGAATGATTTTATGGGATCAACTTTTTCCACCCGGCATCGTCAAGGGTCAGAGTCAGTTGCGCATCGCTTTGTTTCATGTCGAGCGCTTCCGCCATTTGTGTAAACATCTTTGGGTCGATTCCAACCTTTCCGTCTTCGTTCGGCGCTGACAACATCATTCCGGCCATACCCGCAATACTTCGTGTGGTTGTGCTCCAAGTTGTTGCGAACTGGCCTGCGGCATCTTTGTTTGCGAAGTTCATCGCGGCTCGGATTGTTGGATTTGGTCCAAAGGCGATTGATGCAGAAATGGTGTTGAGCGACTTCATGGGTTCTGAAAAGCCAGAGAGAAACATAGTCAATGGCCCGGAATCCTCTTCCAATGCTGAGTCAAAATTGGCACGCAATTCGTCTGACATTCGCATGCCGAAGGAAATCGCAGAACTTGGCAGCGCATTCATCGCTTGGTCGAATTGCATCGCCAGCGCAGGGTCAGATGTTGCAGGAAGCGTTTCCTTCGGATCGCTTTTCAACCAATACCAACCTCGACCAATATGTTGGGCGATGATCGAGGCTCCGAAAGTTTTTGTTGCCATTGACTGAATGTCGGACTGCGAATTCGTGCTTGTCGTTTGCACAAGAAAGATGACCCCTTCAGCACCAAGAGGAAGCTCTTCGGTCAAGGCATCGGTCATACTTCCAGCAGCCTCGGTGTCCGCGACGATATAGATGGCCTTTGCTTTGATTTCTCGCATCGCGGCCATCGTCTCATCCATTTTTTTCATGGTTGGATTCGAGCTCAATCCAGCCGCTTGTAATTGCAAAAGACCTGATGCTTGAACAACTTGAGGAATCTTCGACTTTGAAAGCATCGTGGCAAGCGCATCTGCACTCTCTTCAATTTCCTTGCTGCCCATTCCAGTTGTCGAGATTCTCACAATCCCTGCAGTTTTTGTTGTGATTACAGCTGGCGGCAAATTGTCAGAAACACCTTCGCATCCCATCAGAGACGCTGTCGACGCAAGCGCTGCGAATGCGATGAATCCCGCAAGCGCGATTGATCGCATCGAGTTGGCGCAAGCGAGGACAGATCGGACGCAAGTTGTGAAAAGTGTTGTCATAAAACAAGTATACGACCGCGCAAATCGCCACTCTCGTATGCTGTCTGTATGTGCGGCATAGCGGGTTTTATTGATCCTCGAGGTCAAGTGCGTGACCCGCGCGAAAAGCTCGCGAGTATGGCGCTGCGATTGGCGCATCGAGGACCCGATGATTCTGGTGTGTGGTGGGATGAGAGTCGCCGCGTGGGATTCGCTCATCGTCGCTTATCGATCATTGATCTTTCGTCAGCGGGGCATCAGCCGATGCACAGCGCATCGGGACGATTCACACTGGTATTCAACGGTGAGATATATAACGCCGAAGAATTGCGGCAAGAGCTTGACTCGCATACACGCATAACTTGGCGGGGGAAGAGTGATACCGAAGTAATGCTCGCTGCATTTGAGAAGTGGGGAGTGATAGATGCGACGCAAAAGTTCAATGGGATGTTTGCATTCGCGCTCTTTGATCTTCAAACAGAAACGATTCATCTGGCGCGTGATCCGATTGGTAAGAAGCCACTGTATTACGGATCGATTGGACGTTCGTTCGTGTTTGCAAGCGAATTGAAGGCGCTGCACGCGCTCTCAGATGGGTCGATGGATATTGATCGCGGAGCGCTGTCGGAATTTTTGCGCTTGGGTTATGTTCCCGGCTCGCAGTGCATTCATCCCAATCTGAGAAAATTGCAATCGGGGAATGTGGCGTCAATGACACTCGCATGCGCGGCAGTTGGTGGTGACGCGACAGTCAAGAAATATTGGGACGCGTGCGAGTTATCCAGCGTGGCTGTGGCATCTCCGATTGTTGCCGATGATGAATCGTTGGTGTCTCAAATGCAAATTCAATTGGAGCGCGCAGTCTCGCGGCGAATGATTTCCGATGTGCCTCTGGGCGCGTTTCTCTCTGGAGGGGTTGATAGCGCGCTCGTTACGGCTTTTATGTCTCGTGCAAGCCACTCGCCCATCAAAACATTCACCATTGGTTTTTCCGATGGTGCGTATGACGAATCCGATCGAGCGAGCGCTACTGCAAAGGCGCTTGGGACCGATCACACCGTTGTGAAATTGATGCAGAAAGATGCGATGGGAGTCGTGCCGCGACTTGCGGAAATCTATGACGAACCATTCGCAGATAGCAGTCAGATTCCAACAGTATTGTTGTGTGCAATGGCGCGTTCTCAAGTGACTGTTGCGCTTTCGGGCGATGGCGCGGATGAACTCTTGGGCGGATACGACCGATATGTGACCACGCCGATGTTGCTGACATTTTTTCGTCGTTGTCCTCATGGACTTCGCGGTGTGATTGCGAAATCCTTGTCAATGGCATTGTCCACTGGCAAGCCAGTTGACGCACTTCAAGCAATCTTGCCGAAGTCGTTTCGCTGGACCCGATTGAGTGACAAATTGGAGCGCCTCGTATCGGTTCTCGCAATTCAATCGTCCTCGGAGCATTACCGAATATTGGCGAGCATCGGTGGAAATGTTGATCGCCTCATCATTGGCTCGAGCGACGTGCCGCATATAACTGAAGATGAAACGTGGCCTGCTGATACAGAAGGCATTGTCGAGCGAATGATGCACCTTGACTTTGCGTCATATCTCGTCGATGACATTTTAGTCAAAGTCGATCGCGCTTCGATGTCCGTTGGTTTGGAAGTGCGCTCGCCGTTTCTTGATCGAGAGTTCGTGGATTGGGCTTGGCACTTGCCAATGCGGGCAAAAATTCGCGCCGGGCGCGGTAAATGGATTTCATATCAGCTGGCAAATCGCGTGATTCCTGGTGGATTTCTAAATCAGCCGAAGATGGGATTCGCAGTTCCCATTGCCTCTTGGCTTCGCGGCGATCTGCGAGACTGGGCAGAAGATTTACTCGATGCGCGCCGACTTTCAAGAGAAGGATTTCTTGATCCCCAAGAGACTCGTCGCAGATGGGATGCGTTTATGAAGGGACGAAACGATGAGCGTCATCTCATCTGGGCGCTCTTAATGTTTCAAAGTTGGCTTGCAAAGAGTCGCAGCTGAAAAATTATGTGGGTTGTGGTTTGCTGGGATCCCAACCGGTGGGAGCGAGAATAAATCCAGACCATTCAAATCCTGGCGCAACAATGCACGAGACAAGCGACCAATTTCCAAGCGAGCGTGCGGATTGCCACGAACCGACTTTGACGAACGCTTGTGGAAAGACACCTTCGTCTGGATTTGATCCGATACGTTGAGTGGTGACGTGCCCTATCGGCGCATCTTTGGGAGCGATGGAGATTTCCATATCTCCTCCGGCGTGCCAAAGCCATAGTTCGTCAGAATCAATTCTGTGCCAATGATTCTGTTGTCCATGCGCGAGAAGAAAATAGATCACGGTGCATGCAGCTCTTGGCACTGGTGAATCTTTGGTCGCAACCATCAACTCGGATCGATGGGTTTCGCGATACCAGCCACCTTCGGGATGAGGCAAAAGATTCAGTGACTTCGCGAGTTCTTCGGCGGTGAGAGAATCGATTGATCGCATCTTTGCAATATAGACCTATTCTGTAGTGATGAACGCTCCTTCTTCTCAGTGGTTGTCGCAACTTGGCAAGTTGCCAAATTCACAATCCGCTCTCGAAACGATTGTTTGCTTTTTCGTTGCAAACACTGGCACGCTGCATCGAATTGGGCCTGACGGATTTCTGCATCTGATTGCGATCGTTGGAAATTTTCCACCGCCAGTGATGGATGCAATTCGCACGATTGAAGTTGGCAAAGGATTGGCTGGACTTGCAGCGCAGCGACGTGGACCAGTGACTGTTTGTAATTTGCAGACCGATACTTCAGGTGATGTTCGCCCTGGAGCACGCGCAACTGGAATGGAAGGCGCAATCACAGTTCCATGTTTTGGTGGAGCCAACGGCGGGGAGATCGTCGGAGTACTCGGTGTCGCAACATTCGCACCGCGCGAATATTCGCCAGAGGAAACGGTAGCCCTTCTTGAGTGTGGACGCGCAGTTGCAGAATTGCTTGGCGCGTCGGCGCAATTGGATCACACGGCGTGATCGACGCAAGTTCAATTCGTGAAGTGATCGTTCCTTCAATCTGCGCTGGTGTGATTGCGGTGATCGCAAGCGTCGTCGTCGAAAAATTTGGCGGGCGCAAAGGCGGGGCCATGGCAACGATTCCTTCGACAGTTCTTCCTGCCGCTCTTGGATTTTATGAAGTCGATCAGGGAGTTGGATTCTTGAAGTCAATGGCAGTCATTCCCGTGGGAATGCTTGTTTCTGCAGGATTTCTATCACTTTGGCGCATCTTGCCAAAGCGGTTACACGCATTCACTTCGACATCGAGGTTGATAGTGACATCGATTGTCACTGTTGCTGCGTGGTTATTGTTTGCGGCGATCGCTGCGGAGATTCAGCGAAGAGTGGATCCATCTCCTGGTGGTGCAATCGTGTGGGGTGTTTGTGCGATGCTTACAACGCTGATGCTTGGTCTTTTTCTGATGCGTGAGAAAGTTGATGCGCCACGTGGGAATCGCAAAGTGAGTCCACTTCTATTGTTAATGCGTGGTCTCGCATCGACGATTGCAATCGGCATTGCATTGATGATTGCCAAGAGTGGATTGCCTGTCATTGGCGGGCTGGTTAGCGCATTCCCTGCGATTTTTCTGACGACGATGGTGGGGACATGGATTTCACAAGGACACGAAGTGCCTGTTGGGGCGGTTGCGCCGATGGTGATAGGGGCGACGAGCGTTGGATTGTTTGCGTTGATGACGATCTGGCTCTTTCCGCTGCTGGGGCCGATTCTTGGTTTGATTGTGGCGTGGATTCTTGCGGTTTCGTTTGTTACGGTGCCGTTGATGTATTCGATGCGTTCGGCGCGGAGTTGAGATTTTGAGCGACGGACAAGAGCACGGTCACGGATACAGCCACGGATACAGCTGCGGAAGTGCATAAGTGAGCAGCCGTGAAAAGATCCCGCCGGGCTCAGACAGTCCTCGGCGACCGACACGATCTGATTGTTCGATGTTCGATCACAAGTTCAGTCGGCCGCCTGCGGAACTCGCCCGGCAGAATTTTTCAACGGCTTGGCACGCAAATAGATGCGCGACGGAAAATAGCCACGGATACAGCCACGGATTCGAGCAGCATTTTGTTGGCAGCCGTGAAAAGATCCCGCCGGGCTCAGACAGTCCTCGGCGACCGACACGATCCGATTTGTAAAATTTTATTACAAGAGCCGTCGGCCGCCTGCGGAACTCGCCCGGCAGAATTTTTCAACGGCTGGACACGCAAGTT
>CAJCCX010000143.1 GCA_903961015.1 uncultured bacterium | reverse complement strand
GGTGACATTTCCAGATGAGTTCAAAATTTGAATTTCGTATCGAGAATGAAAAAAGAGCCCACTGTTACATCCGTGCTGACTCTCGCATTTCAGTTCTGCAGGCACCATCCACTCAATGTGAACTTGGCAATCGCCAAATGATTGGCGAGTTGCGATGTTTCCAGACCCAGCAGTAATTGTTGCGACGCCATCCTTCACGCTCCACCCCGCTGGCGCATCACTTCCGGCTTTCGACCACGCGGACAAATCTTTACCGCCAAAGAGAACAATGGCATCACTCGGAGCGCTGCTGAGGCAAGCGGGCCCAGGGGTGACAATCGCCGGCTGGGGTCGAGTCATATCGTGGACTGCGTATTTAAAAACCCGTTCTTTGGACTGGGCGAAACCTAGGGCGACTATAGAGATTCCAATAACCCAATAAATGACCGAATATTGGGAGGAAAATTGACTTCGGCGAGAGTGTTGCGCTTGCGTAGATCTGTTTTTCATTTGGTTTGTGTCCATAAAATTTCAGAAAAGATTTGCATCGAATCGTAATTGGAGTACAATATAAGAACTTCAACAGATGTTCGTTGAGGAAAACTTGTTGTGGAGAGAGGCAGAGGCAACGCCCCCTCTTTCGAAACAACACTTATGAAAAATCTAAAATCCTTCCGACTCAATTCCTTCCAAACTGGTGCGGTCTGTTTGCTTTTCGCATCACTGACATCTTTGGCATCTGCTGGCCAAACATTTCAAGATACACAAAACGACTTGTTTGATAATAGTTTAGGAAACCTCGATATCACGAACGTGTGGGTTGAGAACACCGCAACAGATATCACATTCTCTGTGACAACTCGAGAGTTCCAAAGTTGGACCAAGTACATGATCTTCCTTGAAACAACAATTGGTGGTGGAACGGGTACGAATGCCTGGAGTCGACCGATTGACTTATCAGGTGCACAAATTGATTACTTCGTTGGTTCGTGGGTTGATGCACCGAGCAACAATTCGCAATTTGTTGCCAACAATTTCTTGGGATGGGATTGGGCATCGGCTACGACTTTCAGCAATGTGCAAAGCGGCAACACCGTCTCTTGGACCATGTCCTTGGCTTCGATGAACCTGTTTGTTGGAAGCGTCATCTCGTTCGATGTTGCCACGACGGGCGGCGGGAACGACCCTGGAGTTGATCATTTGAGCAGCAACGTGCTTGCAACCACAGGATGGGGAAACCCAAGTGTTGCTGGTGCATTCTTGACATACACAGTTGTTCCTGGACCAGGCGCGTTCGCGCTTCTTGGACTTGCAGGACTTGTATCGAGACGCAGACGCTGAAGACGGACTGATTCGCTGCGTACATCGAACAAATCCACGGAATGTTTTTTGTCAACGCCGCGGGACGCATATCCTGGCGCTCAAACATGCTGCGCGCTGAAATCCAGCGCGCCCTCTGGGCGTGCGCCAAGACAACTGCGCAGACTTGCTCGGCTTGCAAACTCGCGCAGGACATGGTCCCGACGGCGCACACGAAAATCGAAGTGCGTGCCCAGCCGTTGAAAAATTCTGCCGGGCGAGTTCCGCAGGCGGCCGACTGAACTTGCAAACAAATTCGTTCAACCGGATCGTGTCGGTCGCCGAGGACTGTCTGAGCCCGGCGGGATCTTTTCACGGCTGCTCACCTTTGCATTTCCGTGGCTGTTCCCGCGCAAAGAAAAGACCGCAGGATTTGCTCCTGCGGTCTGAATTTTTTCAAAGCTTGCCGAAGATTCGCCGCAAATTACTTCGCAGAATCAAGCGGCACAAAGTTGAACTGTTGTCCACCAACCGCAGCTTCAGCCATTGCGCCTTTGGCATTATTCACAAACAAAGCAACTCCATTTTGATATGCAGCTGCCGCTCCGGTTCCAGCTTTCACAATCACCGCAGAAACCTGCGCAGCAACAGTGAACTGACCGCTTGTGAAATCCTTATAACTCGCTTCATCCTTCAAGAAGATGAATTCATCGAAAGATTGTCCGCCAATTGTGGCACCGACTGTTCCTTGTCCCATCGAACAATAACCAACCAACTTGCCGCCCTGAAACATCTCTCCATCTCCGCCAGCTCCGCCAATGAGAAATCCGCCCTTGCCAACGGATGGCAACACGGCATACCCATATGCAGAATCAAAGAGTTTCTGCAAAGTTGGATCCGCTGCTTTGACTAACTCAACAGAGTTTTTGACAGCATTCGAAAGGCTTTCCTTTTGCTCTGCAGTTTTTGGAGCACCCGAGCATGCAACTAAAAGTGCCGTAAAAAGAATTGATGAAGCCAATGTCATACGCATGGTAAACCTCCTAAATGGTGTGAATGGAAAAGTCGAAAAGCGAATGTTATGAAGGAAATACCAATCGTGTGCAACGAATGCATCCGTGCTCATGTAAGCAAATCCATCATCAAAACAAGTCAGTTGCTTCATTCACTACATTGGGGTAGCACCATCATCAATGACACAGTCAAAGAGTCATGAGGACGCATCGATCCGATCTGCGCGAATCGTACTTGTCACGCTCACGGTAATCAACCTGTTCAATTATCTCGATCGATATTTGATCGCAGGAATCGTCGTGCCCTTGAAAGAAGCTCTCGATGCGACAGATGCCGATATCGGATTGCTGACGAGTGTTTTTCTGCTCATCTATATGGTGGCATCGCCGGTTTTCGGCATTCTCTCTCGACGCATGAGCCGAACTCTCATCCTCGCTGCTGGAATTCTAATTTGGAGCATCGCCACAATGGGAAGCGGCTTGGTGAACACGCTCACGCAATTATTCATTATGCGTGCGATCGTTGGTATCGGTGAGGCGGCATACACCACTGTTGGCCCCGCGATGTTGGTTGATCACTATTCGCCGGCGCGACGTCCATTCGCCCTGAGCATCTTTTATGCGGCAATTCCTGTTGGGAGCGCAATCAGCTATATCGCATCGGGATTGATCGTGAACGCCTGGGGCTGGCGCGAAGTTTTTCTCGCAGGCGGAGTCCCAGGAATTGCGCTTGCAATCGTCTGCCTCAAATTGAAAGATCCTCAGCCCGGACAATCAGATGTGGCGACGAGCACGAACACAAGTGCATCGATGCATGCCCCCACCGCGAGCAACATCTCATCAAGCATCAAAACAATCTTGAAATCAAGAGAATTTGTGACTGCGACTGTCGGATACATCGCCTTCACATTTGCCTTTGGCGCACTTGCGGTGTGGATGCCTTATTACTTGCAAACGGCTCACGGCTGGAGCGTCGCATCATCAACAACGACATTTGGGATTGTCTTGGTTGCATCAGGATTGGTTGGAACAATTGCAGGCGGTGCATTTGCCAAACGATTGGGCGGAGGTTCTGCAACATGTCTGAAACTCTGTGGAATCTGCATGGCAGTTGCTGCCCCAACCTCCGTCATCGCCTTGTATTGCAATAATGATTGGCTGATTATCGTGGGACTGACGATCTCATCTGCGTGCTCATTTGCAACCCAAGGCCCCGTCAATGCAGTCATCCTCAACTCGGTCTCTGCACTGCTTCGACCATTGGCAATCGGGATGAGCGTCTTGCTCATTCATCTCTTGGGCGATGTTCCCAGTCCTTGGCTTGTCGGGAAAATATTCGACTCCTCGATGGGCATGCGAGTGGGAATGAGTTTGATCCCAATCACGATGGCGGTTTCTGCTGCGATTTGGTTTTTCGCAGGAAGACGCCTGCAACAGATTCAATAAGTTCTAAAAAGTTCAGACTGCTCAATCCTGAGCGAATCTTTTTCGTTTCAGAAAATCTGCCGGTAAATCTGTCTTGCCATGCATTGCAAAATCCGCGAGGATTTCCCCAACAACTGGCGCAAACTTAAACCCGTGACCGCAGAATCCGCACGCAATGGATATTCGTTGAAATCCTGGCATTCGATCAATGACAAAATGCCCATCGGGAGTATTCGTATACATACAGACTGACGATGCTGTCACTGCGCCAGCAACGCTTGGAGCAGCGCGTGCAAACGCAGTTTCTAGAGCTTGAACTTCATCGAGTCGCACCACTCGATCGATCGAATCTGCCGCACATTCTTCGCCGCCTCCATGGAATCCAACTTTGATTCCACTTGGCGCTCCCTGATCGCTTGCCGTCGGTACTCCATAGATTGGAATTCCATTTTCGCGTTCGATGAAAAATGCTGGCATCACTTGCGAATCTCCAAGCGTGGGTTCGCGTGGCGTGATCCATCCAATCACTTGTCGCGTATTGATCAGTGGAACATCAATCGTGCGAGCCAACTCTTGCGTCCACGCGCCGGGACACAAAACGAGTTCTCGCGCACGATGCGTCTCACCACCAGCGGTGACTTCGACACACTCACCACGTTCTCGCCACTCTTGGACAGCTTCACCTTCGCGCAGAACCGCCCCATTTCGCTGCGCATCATCAAGCATTGCACAAATTGCGCGTTCTGGCCGCACGAATCCTGCATGGGGTTCAAATAGAAATTCATCAATCGGTTCAGAACAATTTGCGAACGCAGGAAATCGATGACCGATCTTTGAAGGATTGATCGATTCAATTGCAATCCCATGCAACTGCGAAGAATGCTTCACGCCAGCGATCACTTCGCTCGAATGCACCCCGCCATACAGAACGCCACACCGATGAACAAGCTTTTCCCCGCTTCGCGTTTCGATTTCCTTCCACAACACATCTGACCTGCGAAGCAGCGGCACATAATCTGAATGTTCGAAATATGCGAAGCGAATAATTCGAGATCCTCCGTGCGAACTTCCCCGATCGTGACCGCGCGAAAATTGTTCGATCCCAAGCACCCGCACACCCTTCTGCGCCAAATGCCACACCGCAGCGGATCCCATTGCCCCTAATCCAACCACGATTGCATCCCATTGTTGCGACATACCCACAGTATCGCATCAATCTGCGCTCATTATTCGCCATAGAGACATTTTGACGTGCTCATCATTTGCAAGCAAATCCCTCATACAATCTCCGATTCGTCCCACCGCAGCGACCGTCGCTTCGGAATTGGTTTGTTGCGATTTCTCCATGACCACTCCCGCTTCTCAAGATCTCAACGACTCGGATTCAAAGTCCGCAATTGCCAAGCATCCTGCGATGGCAGCCCTTTCACTTGCTGCGCTTGGTATTGTCTTTGGCGATATAGGAACAAGTCCGCTTTACGCATTTCGCGCTGGATTTCTTAAACCTGAAGCGAGCCAAGTATCAAACGAAGTCGTATTCGGCCTGATCAGTCTGTTTTTCTGGACGCTGATCTTTGTCATTGCTATCAAATATGCATTTTTTATTCTTCGCGCAGACAATCGCGGTGAAGGCGGAATCTTTGCGCTTCTTTCGCTCCTGCCAAACTCGAAAGAAGGTTCGGTCTTCAAATTGCCACCTTCGCTCTTCGTGCTTGGTATCGCAGGCGCAGCACTGCTTTACTCTGACGGGCTGATCACTCCTGCAATGTCCGTTCTTTCGGCGCTTGAAGGTTTAAAAGAACTAACTCCAATTGGCAATCGCGAAAATACTATTTTTTCAGAAAAAGTCATTATCGCATTAGCAATTATTGTGCTGATTGGCATCTTCTCCATTCAGCGCAAAGGCAGTTCATACATCGGCCGGCTCTTCGGACCAGTAATGATTGTCTGGTTTTCTACGATTGGATTACTCGGATTTTTGAGCGTGACCAAGACTCCGCAAGTGCTCGAAGCACTCAATCCTTTTTATGTTCTGGAAATTTTTCAACACTCCTTCTGGTCTGCCATTACGGTTTTAGGAGCGGCAATGCTCTGCGTCAGCGGCGGTGAAGCGCTCTATGCAGATCTTGGTCACTTCGGTCGCAAGCCAATCATCTTGTGTTGGTATTTCGTGGTGCTACCTGGGCTTTTACTCAGTTATCTCGGCCAAGGCGCGCTCTTAATGCGTGATCCCAATGCGATCGTGAATCCTTTCTTTCTCCTCGTTCCAGAATGGGGACTGATTCCAATGGTGCTACTTGCAACGGCCGCTGCGATCATCGCAAGCCAATCAATCATTACTGGAATGTTCTCGTTGACAAATGCAGCGATTCTGATGGGGCTTCTGCCACGCCTTCGCGTCGTCCATACTTCTGAGCATGGATCACAGATTTATGTTCCAGCACTCAATGTGATTGCGATCATTACTGTCAGCCTCATTGTGCTCAGTTTTCGAACATCAGAACATCTCTCCCATGCGTACGGACTGGCTGTTGCGATGGATATGGCGATCGTCACGATGCTGTTTGGAATTTTGATGTTTCGCCACAAGGGCTGGGGACTTATCCGCTGCGGAATTTTTTGGGGGATTTTCCTCACCGTCGACTTGCTCTTTGTCGTTACCAACGTATTCAAGATTCCCAAGGGCGGTTGGCTGACATTGCTCATCGCGTCCGCAATCATCTTTTTAATGCTGACTTGGATTCGCGGTCGCAAGATTATGATCGAGAAATATTCGAAGCAGACTCTTGATTTTGTCCACTTACTGAACAATTTGCAGACGCATCCGATCCTTCGCGTTCCAGGAACTGCGGTTTTCTTGACTCCGCAATCAACTGGTGTACCGCCGACATTGCTTCACCACATCAAACACAATAAAGCGCTGCACGAACAAGTGGTTGTGATGTCTGTGCAAGCAACATCCATTCCCTTTGTTGATCCTGAAGATCAAGTCACGGTGACAGATTTGGGCGACAATTTCTGGACACTCTCCGCACGACACGGTTTTCTGCAATCTGCAGACGTCCCACGCTTGCTTCGTATTGCCGAAGAGCAAGGACTCGAGACAAGCGAAGGTACGACGACTTACTACCTTGGACGAACAATCATCACACCACGCGGACGATCGTCGATGCCTGGCTTTCAGAAGCGTATTTTCTGTGCGCTTGCACAAATCAGTTCGAACAATCCGCTGTATTTC
>CAJCCX010000142.1 GCA_903961015.1 uncultured bacterium | reverse complement strand
CGCTGCGATGGCAAGCTGGGAAATCGATGTGTGGGGCCGTATTGCAAGAATGGTCGAAGGAGCGAAGGCAACTTTAGAATCGAGTGTCGAAGACTTGCGCGGAGTGCTCATTTCTATTCGTTCGCAAGTCGGAACGACTTATATGAATGTGCGAACTCTACAGCTGCAGTTATCCATTCTGCGGAGTGCGGTGAAGAACTACAAGACGACTCTTGATCTTGTGAAAGACAAGTTCAAGGCCGGAACCAACACCCTGCTCGATGTGAATCAAGCCCAAACGGATCTCGATGTTATCGCTGCCACCATTCCTGCAATCGAAGGCGATCTCGATGCTGCGATCTTTTCGCTTGCGCAGTTGTGCGGAACTACTTCGGGACCGATGACCATGTTGCTTGGAGAACCCGCCCCACTTCCGCAGATGAATGAAGAAATTGGCATTGGAATCCCCGCCGAACTGCTGAGAAGGCGACCCGATGTTCGAAGCAGCGAACGATTAGTTGCGGCTGCCGTTGCCAACATTGGTGCGCAAGAAGCGCTCAATTTACCGATCTTTTCCCTCTCTGGAAATTTCTATCTTGCATCGAACCAATTCACAGGACTCGGCGATAGCAATAATGCGTCGTATGGATTTGGCCCATCGATTTCTTGGCTCATCTTTCAAGGTGGCTATGTCAATTCGATGATCGCACAAAGCAAAGGCCAAGCTCAGGTCGCTCTTGCGGGTTATCGCGACACCGTGCTTGGTGCGATGCGTGATGTCGAGACTTCGATCAGTTTGCTCGTTCATGCGAAGCGATCCGAGGCGCTGTACACCACTGCCGAAAAAAGCGCGCAGGAAACATACAAACTTGCGAATCTGCAATACAAAGCTGGCCGAACGAATCTTGACACTTTGATTCGAGTTCAAAACGAACTTTTGAATACACAAAAGCAACTCGCAGACAGCCAAGGCTCCGTTGCACAGAACACCGTCAGTCTCTATCGCGCTCTTGGCGGCGGATGGGAAGATGGCGCAGTCAATAGGGCAGCAGAAAGATCCGCGGCAATGAAGGACCCATCATGACATCTATTCGATTATCTATCGGTTCACTCTTGATCGCATCGACGCTTTTTTTGTCTTGCGGAAAACCACCGGCTCCACCTGTGCGACCGACGATCATGTCTGTGACTACGGCTGTGGTTCGTACCGAAACGATTCCGCTGAAACAGTCCTATCCCGGAATTGTCGCATCTCCGCGTTCCATTGAAATCGATGCGAGAGTCGAAGGATTCCTGCTCAAGCAAGAAGTCGCTGATGGTTCAGCAACGAAGCCAGGACAAGTGATTTATCGCATCGACCCAAAACCATTTGAAGCATCTCTCGCTTCATCGGAAGGATCGCTTGTTCAAGCAATCGCCCAGCGCGATTATGCAAAGAAAGAAATGGACCGCAATGCGCCGCTCGTTGCAAGTAGCGCCATCAGTCAGCAGGACTTTGACAAGCTCGTTGCAAACTTCGAAGTCGCCGAAGGGCAGGTCTTGACCGCCGATGCGAATGTGCTGACT
>CAJCCX010000141.1 GCA_903961015.1 uncultured bacterium | reverse complement strand
CGAGCAAGATGCTGTCAATTTGTATCTCAGTAATAGCAGCACTCTTGAAGTGTTTCTTGCCACAACGAAATCTCGTGATTGGGCTGGCGAGAACACTTGGATTCCTTGGTATCAGCCGATGATCGATTCAGCGCGCATTTCTGGCGCACAAGTCATCGCATCGAACGCGCCACGCAAATATGTTTCGATTGCACTTCGAGAAGGGTATGAACCTCTGCGAGCGCTACCAGCTGATGAACGACTCTTGTTTGAGGTTGACGAAAACCTCACCCACGATGGCGATTGGCTCCGACTGCGCGAATTAATGGTTGAAATGCACAAAGATCGTGCAGAGAAGGAACTGGCAGAAAAGGGCGAAACGGGGCCGCTTGAGCCCAGCGACCAAGATGTTGATTGCGCGCACCGTTCGCAGCGGGTTTGGGATCGAACGATGGGAATGAGCGCAGCAAAAATATTTGCGCAGAAAACTTCGGTCATTCATATTGCAGGTGGCTTCCACCTTGAACAACAGCTTGGAACTGTCGCGCAATTTTCGCGCGTTTGCCCTGATGCAAAAATTCTGGTGATCTCCTTGCAACCGAGTGCATCAACCGAAATTGTTGAGAAGGAAATCAAGGGTGCAGACATCGTGATTCACACGAAAAGTCAGCAGCTCACAGAACAAAAATAAAAAGCTTCGATTGAGGTGCCCGCTTGGCGCAATTCAGCGACCGACAAGCTTATTGAGCGATTCTCGCGAATCTGCAACGGCGAACAGTTTTTCAATTTTCATCATCGCCAACAATGCGCGCAAATCTTTGTTCGCACCATACAAAATGGGCTTGGCTCCAAGAGCTGCGGCACCATTGCGACAATTGATACACGTTCCAATTCCCATACTGCTCATGAATTGAACACTCGAAAGATCGAGGACCATAAACTTGACTGCCTTACCAAGCGACTTCATATGTGGATCAATATCACCGCTCATGATCGGCGCCTCACGCTGACCAATATTGGGTCCCGCTGGTCGAACAATCAGGATGGAACCATCCCAAATCATTTCGACATGGAGTGTTTTTTTCGTCGTAGGTGCTTCTGGGGTACTCATAGTTCTTCTCGTTGGCGAATTGCGAAATTGATTCTGGAAAATCGAAGTCTAGCGTTTCGTACGACCTTGGTCGACCCAACTCGGATCGATGAGCGCGACCAAAGATGCAGCACTTCCAGGGAACGATTCTCCCGCTGCCAATTGTTTTGGGTCGTCAACTTCAAGGATTGCCACCGCACCCTTGTTCATCACAATCGCCGGACCTGCAGATCCAAGGAGTTCTCCGACAAACTCGCTGAGCATTGGCTCGTGCCCCACGATGGCGACCGACTCTTCGTTGCGCATCGCAAGAAATTCGCGGGTTGCAAGGACACCATCGTCGCGATTGCACTCGAGAGATTGACAGCGAATTGGATCAGGCCAACGAGCCGCCTTGCTGAGAATGCACGCTGTGCTCCAAGCTCTTGCGAAACTGCTCGAGAACACGATTTGAGGCGGTTGGTGAATTTCACGAATTCGCTTGGCCAATCGCTCGAACTTGCGAACACCACCTTTGGTCAGCGGACGCAACGAATCGTCCGGCCAGACTTGCGAATCACGCTCGGACGCTTTGGCATGTCGAATTACAAAGAGCAACATTGTCCCAGTACGGTACCGTCCGCACTGTGAACGCAACGGTCATTGTCAATGCTCGAATCGTAACTTTGCAGTCAAGTGCGAGCAATACGCCACTCCCCCGTCGAGGCGAAGCAATGCAAAATTTGACGACGATTCCAATGGGATTTGTTCGCATTCGGGATGGACGGATCACTGAAGTTGCTGCGGGATCGCCGACGAAGTCTCTTGATGCTGAAAAAATCATCGACGCTCGTGGATGCGTATTGCTCCCTGGATTCGTCGATTGTCACACCCACGCATGCTGGGCTGGAGATCGGTTGGACGAATGGGAAATGAAACTTTCGGGGCATTCTTATCTTGACATCTTGGCTGCAGGCGGTGGGATCATGTCCACGGTTCGTGCAGTGCGTGCGGCATCAACGCAGGATCTTGCAGAAGAGTTGATGCAGCGCCTACTTGAGATGGCTGCGTATGGCACGACAACTGCAGAAGTGAAAACCGGATATGGGCTCGAAACAGAAACCGAACTGCGAATGTTTGACGCGATTGCGCACGCTGCTCGACACTCTCCGCTTCGAGTGGCCGCGACGTTCTTAGGTGCGCATGCATTAGATCCTCTGCAAAGCGATTGTGTAGAGAAGATGATCAAGGAAACACTTCCCGCCGTGGCAGAGAGATATTCGGGAATCACTGTTGATGCGTACTGCGAAACAGGCGCATGGAGCGTTACGGATTGCGTGCGATATTTCCAGCAAGCGAAGCAACATGGACTTGGCATTCGAGTCCACACGGATCAATTCAATTCACTGGGAATGATTCCAGCAGCACTAGAACTTGGTGCAATCAGTGTTGAT
>CAJCCX010000140.1 GCA_903961015.1 uncultured bacterium | reverse complement strand
TTGGTTGGGGGACCAGATCTTGCAGCATTGCTCGCGGGGTGGACGGGATGAAACGATTCTGTTTTCGGTCGATGTTTTTGGCGACCACCTCATTGATGTGCTTTGGGTTGAACGCTCACACAACAACCATCACGCTCGGCAGCGTAAAAGATTCCACACTCATTTCAGACAATTCAAGCCAGCTTGCACTTGGTGCTGCGTACAACATTTATGCAGGGCGGGTGGGGGATCAAGGCGGTGGATTTTTGCGGCGCGGGCTTATCCAATTTGATTTTCAATCTATTCCCGCGGGTTCAGTTATCACAAGTGTGCAGCTGAAACTTTATATGAGCCAATCGCAAGGAGGGACGTACACCGTCTCTCTCAACAGATCAACGTTGTCTTGGGGCGAAGGAGCATCATTCGGATTCGGCGGTGGTGGCGCGCCCGCACAAGCAGGCGACGCAACTTGGATAAATCGATTTTATCCATCGTCGCCTTGGCCCACTCCAGGAGGACAATTCAGTTCGGTCGCATCGGCTTCGACCAGTGTCACTGGCGTCGCGTGGTATGTCTGGGGATCGTCCGCCCGAATGGTGGCGGATGTCCAAGAATGGGTGAATCAGCCAACAACAAATCTTGGGTGGGGCGTTCTGGGCAACGAAGTCATACTTCAGTCGGTCAAGCGATTTGAATCTCGCCAAGCGGGCGTAAATAATCCGCAGTTGATAGTGTCATTCAATCCGCCAGCAGCCAATCCAGCGGATCTGAATAATGACGGCGTTGTCAATGGAATCGATCTTGCGATTTTGCTTGGCGCTTGGAATTCAAGCAATCCGATTGCGGACATCAATCGAAATGGCTTTGTTGATGGCACCGATCTGACGGCTCTGCTTGCATCGTGGTAAAACACTTCTTGTGGAAGATAAAATGGCTTTGATCGAAGCGATCGGGCTTCGTAAAAATTTTGGTTCGCTTGCAGCCGTCTGCGGGATTGATCTTTCCGTTGCGCGCGGCGAAGTGCTCGGTTTTCTGGGACCAAATGGCGCTGGCAAATCAACCACAATGCGCATGCTGACGGGTTTCCTCCAAGCTGATGCAGGAACAATCAAGATCGCTGGAATCGATTTGGCTCTCGACCCGCTTGGCGCAAAGCGCAACTTTGGATATTTGCCAGAAGGAGCGCCGGCATACTCTGAAATGCGCGTCGAAGATTTTCTTGCATTCTCCGCGCGTGCTCGGGGATATCGAGGCAAGGAAATTGCGGCGCGTGTGGATCGTGCCATAGAGCGCGTGCATCTCCAGCCTTGTCGTGGTCAGCGCATTGAAACTCTTTCCAAGGGTTACAAGCGACGCACGGGAATCGCGCAGGCGCTCTTGCATGATCCTCCCGTCTTGATCTTGGACGAACCGACCGATGGTCTCGATCCCAATCAGAAATTCGAAGTGCGTCAACTTGTGCGCGACCTTGGCAAAGATCGTGCGATCATTCTTTCGACCCATATCTTGGAAGAAGTGGAAGCGGTTTGCACGCGCGCAGTGATTATCAATCGTGGCATGATGGTCTTTGATGGAACGCCAAAGGAACTTGACAGTCGTGTTCCTGTTGGA
>CAJCCX010000139.1 GCA_903961015.1 uncultured bacterium | reverse complement strand
CGTTGCCACCGCTCGAGCCATATGACTGCTATTTCATGATTAACCCCCGCGGGTTCTATCGCCTCGACGGTCGCTAAATTTCCATTTTCAGGAGCCTTATGAACACCAAAATCACGTTTGCTATTTCATGCCTTGTATTTTTAAACTCTGTATCGACCCATGCACAGTCACCAGCCGTCGCGCCGACTGCAGCTGCACCGACTGCAGCTGCACCGACTGCAGTTGCACCGACCGCTTCCGCACCGACTGCCGACAGTTGGCCGCGTGTCTTTAATACAGATGGATTCACTGTGACCGTCTATCCGCCTGCGATAACAACGTGGGATACGAGAACGCTTTCTGGAACTTCCGCATTCTCGCGAACAGCGTCGGATGGTTCTGCTCTGACATACGGAACGTTTTCGTTCACCGCATCCACGGAAGTCAATCGTCTGAATCGGATGGTGACGCTGACAAACCTCACGATTACAGGGGTTTCTCTGCCGGATAATCCGGCGGCACAAGCAACGATGCAATCAAAGATGCAGGCGATGGCGCAGGCGAAACTTGGTGCGTCTATCAATGTTTCACTCGATCGACTCGAAGCCGCAGTGCCAACGATGTCGACCTCGCCACATGTGAATGGTGCACCACTACGCAATACTGTGCCAACAATTACTGTTGCGACCACGCCAACAATTCTTGTTCCAGTTCAAGGCAAGCCAATCTTGAAACCACTTCCAGGGACAAAGTTGCAACGTGTCATCAATACTCAGATGCTGTTAGTTCAAGACGCATCAAATGCTTGGTGGTTAAAGGTCGCTGATGGCTGGATGACTTCGACATCGCTTGATGGTCCTTGGGCAGTCGGTTCTGTAACAGGCAACGCCGATCTTGCCACAGCGACAAAGTGGGCCGCGACACAGCCGACGATCAATTTGCTTACGGGGTCAACAACGGCTGGTGGTAGTTCTCCATCTCTTAATGCTTCGACTCCTGCGATTCTTGTTTCCACAACACCCTCCGAAGTGATCGTGACCGAAGGCGCGCCAAAATGGGAAGCACTTGGAACGAGTGGCGTGGAATATGTCACAAACACCGGAGGAAATATATTTCGCTTGACCAGCAATAGTGCGATTTATGTGCTGATTTCAGGGCGCTGGTTTACCGCTGCGACTTTGGCAGGTCCGTGGGTCTATGTCGCGCCCGCTTCGATTCCAGATGAGTTTCATGCGATTCCACAAGACAGTGCAAAGGAAAATATTCTTGCTTCTGTTCCAGGAACTGCACAAGCGCAAGAGGCATCGATTGCAAATGCGATTCCACAGATGGCACGCGTTCCAAAGACGCAGAAGTTTGCTGCTCCAACAATTGTTGGTGGCAAGCCAGTGATGTCGAAAATTTCTGGGACGACTTTGCAAGTTGTCAAGAATTGCACCACGCCGATTTTTATGGTCACTGCAACAGAGTGGTATGCGTTGAAAGATGGCGTTTGGTTTGCTGCGACTGGAGTTGCGGGACCGTGGACTGTCGCAACATTTGTTTCGCCCGCGATCTATTCGATCCCAGCATCGAGTCCTTACTACTACGTCACTTTCGTTCGTGTCTATAGCACTGAGAGTGATTATGTATTGATGGGATACACACCAGGCTATTACGGTGCGTATGAAGAAGATGGCGTGATTGTGTATGGAACCGGATATTTGTACGACCCGTACTACTACGACGATGTGTGGATTCCAGCACCTGTGACTTACGGATATGCCGTCAATCCTGCGTACAACCCGTGGATGGGTTGGGGCATGGGATATGGAATGGGAATGGCAATGAGCGACAACTATTACTACAACTCATATCCATATTGGGGCCCATATTCTGCGGCATATGGACCAAATGGCTATGCAGCATGGGGACCAGGCGGATGGGCGGCAACCACTGGAAATGTCTATCAACATTGGGGCGATGTGAGCACGATGACCAGGTCGAGCGCGGGATATAACGCGTGGACTGGAAACGCGTGGGGCGCAACAACTGCGACTGCATACAACTCTACAACTGGCGCGCGTGCCGCGGGTCAGAAAGGTTATGTCGACAATGCATACACGGGACAGTGGGCTGAAGGTGCGCGCGCTGCGGGTTACAACCCAGCTACCGATACCTATGCGGCAGGGAAGGCTGGAGCCGTCGGCGTGAATGGTCAAACCAAAGCTGTCGCTGGCGCAGGCACGGTCGGCAATACTGCAACTGGAAATGAAGTGAGCGCAGCAGGAGTGAAAACCGAAAATGGAACTTGGGGCGTCGCGCACGGCGACAACGGCACCGCAGTTGCTACTGGAAATAATGTGTACGCAACGGGTGATGGCAATGTCTACAAAGACAACAATGGAACGTGGCAGAGTTACAACAATGGGAGTTGGAATAATGTCACCGATGCAAATACAAAGTCACAGTTGAATCAGCAGCAAGCGACACGCAACGATGGCGATTGGCGTTCGTCTATGTCTGGTCGTTGGCAGCAGGGCGGCGAAGGATTCGGCGGCAATCAGAATGGCGCCAACGATGCGAATGCAGCTCAGAATGCCAACAATAACCGCGGAAATGCTGGCAATTCGAATAATGTCGGCAACAATCGCAGCGGCGGTAACTCATGGGGCGGCGGCGGTGGAAATCAAGGCAACGCAAACGGGGGACGAGCCGGTCGCGCAGGCGGCGGCGGTGGTCGGCGCTGAGTGCGGGCGCTAAGTGCATGAGTCTCATATGGCATTACACTCGTCGGACATATGACGAGTCAATACCGAACTGCACCAACCAATACCACGGGAATGCCAAAGGGCATTCCATACATCGTTGGAAATGAAGCGGCTGAGAGATTTTCGTTCTATGGAATGAAGACCATCTTGGTTGTTTTCATGACGCAGTATCTGATGAGTGCGAGTGGCAGCCCGAATTACATGACCGACACTCAGGCGCGCGAGTGGATGCATCTCTTTGTTGCAAGCGCATATTTCTTTCCCGTGATCGGTGCAGTCATCGCTGATGCGTTTCTTGGAAAGTATGTCACGATTTTGGCGCTCTCTGTGGTCTATGTGACTGGACATCTCTGTTTAGCATTTATTGATTTGCCATCTGCGGCATTGACGGCAACACTCGACCCAAAGGGTTGGATGATCGCAGGATTGATGTTGATCGCAATTGGATCTGGTGGAATAAAGCCGTGCGTTTCGGCGCATGTCGGTGATCAATTCGGTCACGCTAATAAGCATTTGATTTCGAAAGTCTTTGGATGGTTCTATTTTGCAATCAACTTCGGCTCATTTTTCTCGACATTACTCACGCCGTGGTTGCTGAAGAATTACGGCCCAGGCTGGGCATTTGGCGTGCCGGGAATATTGATGGCGATCGCCACAATCGTCTTTTGGATGGGGCGCACGCGCTTCACTCACATCCAGCCGCGTGGAATGCAATACTTTGCAGAGACCTTCGGTCCATCTGGGTTGATCTCAATCTTGAAGTTGGTGCCGCTCTATCTCTTTGTTGCAATGTTCTGGTGTCTCTATGACCAAGGCGGCGGGGCATGGGTTCAACAGGCTCAACAAATGAATCTTGATTTTATGGGAATTACTTGGCTTGAAAGTCAGGTGCAGGCAATCAACCCGCTATTGATTCTCATTTATATCCCGCTCTTTGCGTATGTCATTTATCCGGTGCTGTCGAAAATTTTCAAGTTGACTCCTCTGCGGAAGATTTTGATGGGGTTCGCACTGACGGTGCTTTCGTTCGCAATTGCGGGGCATGCTCAGGGTTTGATTGACAAAGAAGTTTCACGCTTTCGTGAAGTACTCGCGCCAATGTGTGAGGCGGGCACGCTGGATACTGCCGCAACATGCGTTCTGCTGCGCGCCGACGAATTGAATTCTGCCGCGATGGATCTTGAAGCCGCAAGCAATGATCAGACCAAGATATTGAACGCAATTTCGAATGCAGGCGTTGCGGTTCTGAAGGATGGGACGACGATGAAAGCGGTTTGGCCAACCGTTGGCTGGCAGCTTCTGGCATATGTCGTGATCACTGCCGCGGAAGTGCTGGTCTCGATCACATGCTTGGAGTTCAGCTATACCCAAGCGCCCAAGCAGATGAAGTCGCTCATCATGAGCTTCTATTTGTTGTCTGTTTCGCTTGGAAATCTTTTTACTGTTGCAGTCAATCATTTCACCATGGATGCAAGCGGAAACACGACGCTTGTCGGCGCCAGTTATTACTGGTTCTTCACCAACCTGATGGTGTGGACGACTGGTCTGTTCGTCCTTGTCGTGATCTTCTATAAACCACGCGCTTATTTACAGGATGATCCAACCCCGCTTGGAGAAGCGGTCGAATAGTTCGCAAGACTCTGTGTGGTTTAACGCTTATGCCACCGCGAGTGCGTTTTCGATGATCGCGTTCAATGTCGCGCTTGGTCTCATCGCCGCCGCAGCAAGCTTTGGATTGGGGTGGTAATAGCCGCCGACATCGATTGGCTTGCCTTGCACGCCATTCAACTCTGCAACGATTGCTGCTTCGTTTGCTGTCAACTCTTTTGCGATTGGTGCAAAGTGTGCCGCAAGTTGTTTGTCTGCTGTCTGTGAAGCCATCGCTTGCGCCCAGTACATGCCGATATAGAAATGACTGCCGCGATTATCCAATTCTCCAACTTTGCGCGCAGGTCCACGGTTGTGCTGCAGATACTGCGAAGTTGCAGCATCGAGCGCATCGGCGAGAACCTTCGCGCGCTTGTTGCCAGTGCTGTCGGACATGTGTTCCAGCGAAGCAGCAAGTGCAAGGAATTCTCCAAGCGAATCCCATCGCAGAGAATTTTCCGCGTTGAACTGCTGGACATGCTTTGGCGCTGATCCGCCTGCGCCAGTTTCAAACAAACCGCCGCCGCTCATCAGAGGAACGATGGAAAGCATTTTGGCACTTGTTCCAAGTTCCAGGATCGGAAAGAGATCGGTGAGATAATCGCGCAAAACATTGCCTGTAACGGAAATCGTGTCCTTGCCGTCCTTCATACGCTCAAGCGAGAAAAGGCAGGCAGCGGCGGGGGCCATGATGTGAAAATCGAGTCCCTTCAATTCGCCCTTTGATTCGTGCTCTGCGAGATACTTCTTGACCTTCACGAGCACTTGCGCATCGTGCGGACGCTTTTCGTCGAGCCAGAAAACGGCGGGAGTTGCAGAAAGTCGAGCGCGTGAAACTGCAAGCTTGACCCAATCCTTGATCGGCGCATCTTTTGCTTGGCATGCACGCCAAATGTCGCCTGCTTCGACCGTGTGTTGCATCAGCACCGCGCCGCTTACGTCAACCACGCGAATAGTTCCGGCAGACTTGACCTCGAAAGTCTTGTCGTGTGATCCATATTCTTGCGCTTGCTGAGCCATCAATCCAACATTTGGAATGCT
>CAJCCX010000138.1 GCA_903961015.1 uncultured bacterium | reverse complement strand
GTTGAGATATGTAAAACACTCGGGGGCAAATCTTGGAATCTCGTTGAAGACAATCGTTCGATCTTCCGTCAGCGTGTCGCCGATGCGCAGCGCATCTTGTCCCACGATTCCAACGACATCCCCCGCGCGCCCTTCTTCGACTGTCTCTCGCTGTTGACCGAAAAGTTTCTGCGCATTGGAGAGTCGAATGCGCCGCCCACTTTGTGCATGAATGACCGTCATTTCTCGGGTAAACGCACCAGAAACAACGCGCACAAATGCGATGCGATCGCGATGGCGCGGATCCATATTCGCCTGAATCTTGAAAACGAATCCGCTGAATGGCGCATCGCTCGGTTGGATGATGCGTTCACCTGATGGACGCGGCCCAGGACCGACCGAGTGCGCAAGAAATCCGTCAAGCAGTAATTGAACGCCGAAATTGTTTGAAGCGCTACCAAAATAGACTGGCGTCACCGCGCCAGATGCAACTCGTACTTCGTCGAATGTTTCACCAGCGCCATGAAGAAGTTCGATCTCCTCGCGAGCGCGGGCATAATCCAAATCATCAAGTTTTTCGTGGATCGCTGGATCTTCAAGTCCGACCACTTTGACTGGCGCGACATATGCGCCGGCCTTCGTGCGTTCGAAGAGATGCACTTGATGCGTCAACCGATCAAAGACCCCACGAAATGTTGGTCCTGAACCGAGTGGCCAATTCACTGGAAATGCTGTGATGCCAAGCACGGATTCGAGTTCGTCGATCAGTTCGATTGGATTACGCATCGGACGATCGCACTTGTTCATGAATGTAAATATCGGAACGCCGCGCTTGCGGCAGACTTCAAACAATTTACGCGTCTGCGCTTCAATTCCCTTGGCGGAATCAATCACCATGACGACCGCGTCCACCGCAGTCAACACGCGATATGTGTCTTCAGAAAAATCATTATGTCCGGGCGTGTCAAGCAAATTGATGCGGAACCCGTTGTAGTCAAATTGAAGCACCGTCGAACTGATCGAGATGCCTCGCTGCTTTTCCAACTCCATCCAGTCGCTCGCGGTTGCGCGCTGTGACTTTCTCGCCGTGACCGAGCCGGCCAAGTCCAAAGCACCGCCATACAACAGCAATTTCTCAGTCAGCGTCGTCTTGCCGGCGTCTGGATGCGAGATGATCGCAAAGGTTCGTCGTGGTAATGGCGTGGCAGTCATGTGATCTTCTGTTCGGGTAAAAAGCCATTCACATTCGGTGAATTGCAAGTGGAGGAATGTACTCAAATTTGCAACTCAATCGTGAACAGTCCGCTCAGCGTCACTCGTCGGATAGGCTTTCTTGAATGAGCATCCTAAACAGCACAATCGCTGATCCGTATGACGTTCTTGTCGTTGATGATCAGCCAATGATCATCGAAGCGGTTCGTAGACTCCTTCGAAGTGATTCCAACGCGCGAGTTCATGGCTGTGGGCTCGCGTTAGAAGCTCTTGCACGGGCGAAAGATCTTCTGCCTGCTGTGATTCTTCAAGATCTCAAGATGACCGATGGGAATGGATTGGATCTTGTCACTGCGTATCGCGCGGAACCGGTGCTTGCAGAAACTTCAGTCGTTGTGCTTTCGGCGACTGAGGATCCGCAAGTGAAAGCCGAAGCCTTTGCTCGCGGCGCTGCGGATTACATCGAGAAACTTCCCCCGCTTGTGGAATTTGTCGCACGAGTAAAACATCATGCGCGCGCCTCGCGTGCGCAGAAGCAACTCGTCCATGCGGCAGTCGCCCAAGCAGAAGCTAAAATAGAAGCAGAGTGGGCAGATACGCTCATTTTCCGAATGGTTGAAATGGCAAGGCTGCGAGATCCCACAGAAACCGCAGTACATGTTCAGCGTGTTGCTGGCATTTCGAAGATTCTTTTCGAAGCGTGGGCGAAAGCACACCTGTTGCCTGACTCCGAATACAAGTCGCAGCAGAGGTTGCTTCGCATTGCCGCAATCCTTCACGATGTGGGCAAGGTCGGCGTCTCCGACCTTATTTTGGAAAAGTCCGGCAAGTTAAATGAACTAGAACGCGAAAAAATGGAAAAACACGCAAAAATTGGCGAAGGTATTTTCTCTGGATCACGATCAAAGTTCGACGATCCTGCCGCTGAAGTCGCACTATGTCATCACGAAAAATGGGATGGCAGTGGCTACCCACAAAAAATTCGCGGAGAAGAGATTCCGCTCTTTGCACGAATCGTTGCGGTCGCCGATGTCTATGACGCACTACGATCACGACGGGCATACAAGGAACCTTGGCCCCGCGAACGCACCGAAAAGCTATTTGCTGAAGAGGCTGGCAAACACTTTGACCCCGAATTGTCTGCGATCTTGCTTGCGAATATGGACGAAGTTGAGCAAGTGCGTGATGCTTTTCCCGAGCAAGAAATCCATGCGATCTAACTCTCCTGTTCGAAGTGCCGCTGGCGATTGTGCGTAGG
>CAJCCX010000137.1 GCA_903961015.1 uncultured bacterium | reverse complement strand
CATGCATGTTTGAGCCCGGGGGCAAATCAGTCCGCTGCCAAAATCTGCACGAACCACTTTTGAGTCCATGCATGTTTGAGCCCGGGGGCAAATCAGTCCGCTGCCAAAATCTGCACGAAACACTTTTGAGCCCATGCATGTTTGAGCCCGGGGGCAAATCAGTCCGCTGCCAAAAAACTGCGCGAACCATTTTTGAGCCCTCACCACTGTAATGCACAACTCTCACACCGCAGGATCGCCAAGCGGTCGCATCGCAATCATGATCAGCCCTCCGCGCAGCGCTGTAAAGCCACCAAGTGAAAGTCCAAACGCGTCCGCAAATGTTGGTTCAAGCGGCGCCCACACAAGAAGTGCTGCAATTCCTGCGGCGCATGCGCACCAATCAGGAGTTAACCAGTTTTTCTTGCGCGCAATAATCAGCGCAATCACTGCGACCACAAGTGGAACAAGTAGGGGATGCACTGCGCCAGGTGCAAGCCAAGCAATCATCAGAGTCAACAGTGCAATCGCAAGCCATCCTCCGAACCATGCATCCCAACTCGCACATGCAATTGCGCGTCGTTGCAGTCGATGGCGTGCAACAAGTCGTGAAGGGATCAGTGTGGCAATGGCGCCGAGCAATAAGAGTGCTGCATCTGCCCACCAAATGCTTGCGATTGGCCAAGGCATTTCGATGAAACCAGAACGTTCGAATACAAGTGATACGAGTGTTCCTGCAACAACTGCGATCACGATTCCAATCAAGACATCGGCGCATCCAATGAATGCCCCAATCAATGTTGCAGACGAAGTGCGTCGAAACGATCGAAGCGAACTCAATAACGCGGCGATCGAGGCGAACAACACGCAGTCACTCAACCATGCTGGCCAGCGGATAACGAAGAAGCCAAAGAAATCGAACCAGACTGCAGATCGAACATCTTGACTCGAGGTCTTCGTTGTCCAAAGCGCAAACTCTGTTGCAGTCGGCATCGGCGATTGTCCGCTCGAAAGAGCGCGCACCAATGCAAGTGCACTCGTTCCCATTTGATTCACCGTGCGAGGGTCGAGATTTTCGATTGTGTCTTGTGCAGTGTGATAATTGCGTGGCGATCCGATGAACGCCAAATTGAATCCCGGTCGTCCGCCTCGCAAATAGACAGAGAAATCTGTGCCGTTAGGCATTCGCCGATATGCCTCGGCAGCAAGGCTTGTCGTTCGAGCCGGCACATTCAGCGACGCCAACATCGCGGAGTGTGTGGATCCATCAGTTCCAGTCTCAAAAATATAGACCGGTCCATCACTGCCCCGCGCATCAAGATTGACCGTTGCGCCGACCAGTTCCCAATTCGAATTGTCCAAAGCGAAAGATCGTGCGCCGCAGAGCCCCGTCTCTTCACCGTCGGTAAATAGCACCAGTACATCATTCTTTGCAGGCGATGCGACCAGCGCGCGAATGATTTCCAAAGCGCACGCAACTCCTGCGCCATTGTCGCCCACTCCAGCACCAGCTGGAACACAGTCGTAATGCGCACTGAGCAAAACAAAGGGCGGGCGATGGTCGCTGCTCTCGCCAGGCACTCGCACCAAGATGTTGGTCATCTCAACTGCAGTTCGATTCCACCCTCGCGCGAAGAATTTTTGTTCGGTGAAGGACATTCCAAGTTCTGTTACTCGGTCACACAGTCGTTGACGCGCGGCATCATGCCCCGCCGTTGCAACAGCTCGAGAAGTTCCGTCAGCGACGAAGCGCCGTAATTCTTCAATCGCGCGATTTCCCCCGAATGCTTTCGCATCTGCCGCAGTCGCAGCACTTTGCGCAGGGAAATGGCGAAACACAGTCAGCGCAATGACGCCGATGATGGAAAGGCAGATGGTGATTCGCGCACGCCGCCGTGTCGTGCGCGCGTTGGTCATGCGCGTGCCGATACGCCGTGATCAATCCCAGTCAGCTGGGTATGACGCTGGAGATATTTCAGAACGGTCGTCATAAATGCTGCGTGCGACCAAGTCAATGGACTGACAGAAAGGTGCGCTCCAGAATATGGATCGAATTGCTCCGCAAGAACTCCAGATAAAGCCGCACGATCGCAAGTCCATTGCAAAAGGTGCTGTGCTTCCGAAAGTTCATCTTCAGTGTGAGCGCGTTCAATCAACCACTGCGCATACCACAGCGTGGAAATGATCCAAGGATTTCCAGGAACGCGTCCAGTGTCGAATCGCTCCACTTGGTGATATGGATCTCGTTCGTATCGCGCCATTCCGCCGATATCGGTGTGCACCCACAGTCTCTCTCGCAGCATCTGCATGTGCGCAACAACGCGAGAATCATTCGCATCCAACGCATCAAAGGCAAAGAGACCGCATGCGCTTGCGTCGGCCGTAAAATCAAGTTCATATCCGCCTTCAGCAAGAGGCGTTGCCATTCGCGCAAAAATGTTTCGTTCAGGGCTCCACATATGTCGAAGCATTGCAACCTTCATGCGCTCCGCTCCCTGCTCGAATTCTGTTGCACGGTCAAGCGCACCAACTTCATGGGAAAATGCGGCTGCAGCTTTCAATGCACCGATCGTTGCTGCGACTGTAAACAGATGGATTCCCCGTCGTTCTTCCCATAAATCCCATGATGGAATCGGCAATCCATTTTGGTCACGATATCGCAGCATCCAACTTGCAGGATCGACGATCAATGGGTTGTACAAGTCGCGAATGAATTCGACATCGCGAAATGTGCAGAAGTGTCTGCGAAGTGCCCACACAACAAGCGCAGTTTCATCTTGTTGAATCGGAAGAATACGTTTGCCATCCAATGTCCATGGATGCCAACTTGATGCAAGGGTTCCAGTTGGGTTGTACTTATGCAAGAAGTAGCCACTCTTCTCGATCACTCTTTGAGCGAAGCGAAAAAACTCCTGAGAGAGTTCGCTCTGTCCCGCCAAGACCAATGCATATGAAACAAGCGCGCCATCGCGTGGCCACATATACGAATAGGTATCGCCAGCAAATCGAGTGATGTCATAATCGTTGGCAGCAATGATCGCGCCATCGTGATCGATCTGAGTGCGCACGATCAATTCGCTTCGGATGAATAGATCTCGCACGGATTTCGAGAGCGGCGAAAAATCAAATCCTTCCTTTGTCGCCCATAAACGCCAATAGGCCTCTGTGCGAAGCATCATGCGCTGGGGAGTTTTTGTTCGAACCTTGTCATCAAGTGCTTTTACTTCTTCATAATCCTTTCCTGCGCAAATCCAGTACGTCACCGTCGACGATCCGCCAGGATGGAGCATCAAGGAAAATCCAACTGTCGAATCAACCGAGCCCTGCGCAATTGTGTTGCGGGAAAGCAATCCATCCTCTGCATCGCGCCAAGTTCCTTCCGCATCGCGGATTCGCTTTTGACCAGTGGACCACGTGTCGACTCCGTATGAGCGTGCGCCACAACCATTGAAAAGAAAATATGTTGTGTCCTTGTAATGAACCAACCCACCGGTCTGGGGATCGTAATTGACCGTATCACCAATTGCACTTTCTCCAATCGATAAGTCTTGGTGAAAGAACAGCCGCACATCACGCAGGCGATTTTGTAAGTCGATGACGACGACGGAACGAAAATAGACTGGACTCCAATAGTCCACCGCATCGCGGCAGATCAATTCGATTCCCAGTCGTTCGTTGCGCAATCGCACTTCGGTCACAAGCGAATCTTGGACATAGTTCAGACTGCGCGTCCAACTCGGAGCTTCGATCCATGCAAATTGTCCGTCGGCCCAAACGCCGAATCGTTGTAGGTGCCCGCATGTGTGATTGGGCATTCCTACATGCGGCCAATACAAGTCGCGGACGCGATAGAGATCATCGAATGCGACGAGCATTTCTCCATTGCCGACAGGAAGGTTGCGCGGCATGGCTCGCGGTTCAGTCTTTGAATCGGCCGAAAACCAATGAAGTGTTATGGCCGCCGAATCCGAAAGAATTATTCAGAGCAAACTGAATCGGTCGTTCCTGTGCGGTGTGCGCGACGAAGTCCAAGTCGAATCCTTCGTCGGGGCAATCAAGATTGATCGTGGGGGGGAGAATCCCGTTCTGCAGAGCCAAGATTGTCGCAATACTTTCGATTCCGCCAGCCGCGCCGAGTGCGTGGCCAGTCACCGACTTTGTCGAACTCATCGCAAGTTTCTTCGCATGATTGCCAAAGAGTTCCTTGACTGCAAAAACTTCGGCTGCATCACCAAGCGGAGTGCTTGTTCCGTGAGCATTGATGTATCCAACTTGATCCGCGGAAACTTCTGCGTCTTTCAGCGCGTTGAGCATCGCTCGGTGCGCACCTGATCCTTGCGCTTCTGGCGCAGCGATATGAAATGCATCTCCAGACGATCCGAATCCAAGAAGTTCCGCATAAATATGAGCGCCGCGTTTCTTGGCGTGCTCGTACTCCTCCAACACAATCACGGCAGCGCCTTCGGAGAGAACGAAACCATCGCGATCTTTATCGAATGGCCTCGATGCCAACTTCGGTTCGTGATTCCGAGTCGAAAGCGCCTTCATAGATGCAAATGATCCGATGCATAGTGGAGTGACCGCCGCTTCTGCACCGCCCGCCATCATGACATCAGCATCGCCGCGCTGAATCAGGTGAAATGCCGCGCCAATTGCATGTGATCCAGTTGCGCATGCAGTTGCAGTCACAATGTTTGCGCCGCGCAAATTGAAACGAATGGAAACTTGCCCTGCGCCTGCATTCACCATCAATCGTGGAACAGTAAATGGACCGATCTTTCTGTTTCCACTTGAAATCAGACCTTTGACTCCAGTTTCAATCGTTCCAATCCCACCGATGCCCGAACCGATCGCAACACCATGTCGGTATGGATCGCCGGTTTGAAAATCAAATCCAGAATCTTTCGCAGCTTCGGTTGCCGCCGCAAGGGCGAAAAGCGCGAAGCGATCAAAGCGACGCTGCTCTCGCACATCCAGAATCGTGTTGGGATCGAACCCTCGGACTTCCCCGGCAAATCGAACGCCCCAATCTTCATTCGCATCAAAAAGTGTGATCAAATCAACGCCTGAATTGCCATTGACCATTGCATCCCAAGTTTTGGCAACAGAATTTCCGGCCGGGGTGAGAGCACCCAAGCCAGTGACGACAACTCTTCTCAGCGTAATTGTCCGCAAGGTCTTCAATCAACCTACGGAATCAGTTTGCAGACTTCGCAGCATCGCCCTTTGGGCCAGCGCCGAAGTTTGCCTTGATGTAGTCGATGGCAGATCCAACGGTCTGAATCTTGTCGCCTTGATCGTCTGGAATTGATGTTCCGAATTGGTCCTCAAACTCCATGACAAGCTCGACAATATCGAGGCTGTCGGCATTGAGATCATTCGTGAAACTCGTTTCTCGCTTGATTTCAGCCTTGTCGACACCCATTTGTTCGGCGACGATGGCGATGACCTTTTCTTGAATCTCTGCTTCTGTCACGGGTTAGCTCCTGTTTTATTTAAACAATTGATCGAAATGACCGAATCGGACGGGACAAACATATCGGCGAATGCCGATGATTTAGATGATAACGGCAGTTGACGATTCTGGGAGGCTGTCGTCCCTCTTCGTAGTCTGGAAAAAACTGGGTCATGCCATCATGTGATTTAGGGCGGTTATGATCCCACCCCCAAGAAGGAGCAAGTCATCGAAAAGAGAGTCGCAATCGTCACTGGTGCAAGCCGCGGAATCGGTCGAGCAATCGCAATTCGTTTGGCAGCGGATGGTCGTCATCTTGTGGGATTCGCCCGCAATGTCGAACAACTTGAAGAACTTCGAATTGAAATCACCGCAGCAGGCGGAACTTGCGAAATGAGCACATGTGATGTTGGCGATGGCGCAGCTCTCGCCACTGCGATCGAGGAAGTTGCAGAACGCCATGGACGATTGGACATCATGGTCAACAACGCAGGCATCACGCGCGATGGTTTGATCTTGCGAATGAGCGACGAAGATTTCGACGATGTTCTGCGAATCAATTTGCGTTCTGCATTTGTGGCGTGCCGTACTGCGGCAAGACCAATGATGCGTGGCCGATTTGGTCGCATCGTAAATATCGGTTCTGTCTCGGGAATTATGGGCAATGCTGGCCAAGCGAATTATGCCGCAGCGAAGGCGGGTCTGATTGGTCTGACGAAGTCGATCGCCAAAGAATTAGGGGGAAAGGGACTTACAGCAAATGTGATTGCGCCTGGTTTTATCGAGAGCGATATGACGAGCGCACTCCCCGCGGCACTCCGAGAGGCAGTTCTTCCTGCAATTCCACTGAAGCGATTTGGCACGGGCAACGACATTGCAGCCGCAGTTTCATACATCACTTCAGATGAAGCGGGCTATGTCACTGGACAAGTTTTGTCAGTTGACGGCGGACTTGGGATGTAATCCGATCAGTTTGCAGGACGCCGCTTCAGCGGATGATCTGCGTTTCAAAGCACAATATCACTTGAGTGGAGCGTGAGGCGCCTTGCGTAATGCTCCGCCACCGCCACCACCGCCTGGACCAGGTGTAGCTGGAGTTTCTCCACCGCCTCCACCTGATGCAGGATCATCGCTTTCGGCAAGCTGAAGATCTGCCTGTGGGGTTTCGATCTCTTCATCAGGGAGATTGGAGTATTTTTCAAATAGGCCATCGATATAGGTCTTCCAAGCCCCAATCGAATCTTCACCAGAAAGATGAGCCATGATGTCCGGTGTGCCTGGAAAGGCAGTGAATGAGGCTTCGTCGCTTGAAATTGTCGCATCCCAAAGCATCGGCTGCTCAGTTCCGTTCGAAGTAACAAGCCCAAATGTTGCGAAGCCTTCGCCATCATCTTTACATTGCACTTCGATGGCAGTGATCTTGGCCGTGGTTGTTGCCCATGTGCCATTTTTGATGAGCCCAGCAAGCACATTTCCATCAAGTTTCGTCATGTGCTGTCCTAAGTAATCGGAGTCACTCTTGGCGAATGCGTCCCAAAACTTCAATACCGCAACACGCTTTTCAGTGGTGTTCGGCGCCATTTTCTCCGGCAAGTTGACACGCTCATCAATCTTGTACTCCGCCATTAATTCGGCAACAGACTTGATGGTCGGTGCTGGCGGTGGCGGTGGTGGCGGTGGTACGACACGCGCGACTGGTGGCGGTGGGGGAGCTTCTTCTTCTCCGCATGATGTCAATCCAACGCAAGTAAGGACGACAAAGCAGGAAAGTGCAACAAAGAAATTATGTGTGTGATTTTTCAATGGTTGTTGTCGTGTCGGTTGGGGTGTTTGGTTTGTCATGACTTGTGATCTCGCAACTCTTGTCAATTCGACGCATCAATCCTTTGAGCACACTGCCTGGCGCCAGTTCGTGCAGCGCAGGTCTGTTGTCGCCTGCGGGAAGTCCCGCAGCAAGTGCCGACATGCTCTGACTCCATCTTACGGGGCAAACAATCTGATCGACAAGGAGTTTTTTCAGTAAAGCAGAATTGTTTGCATCATGTGGCCGCGCGGTGACATTGCTCCAAACCGGATAAATGAGTGGATTGAAATCTACGTTTTCAAGCGCTTTCTGCATCAATTCCGCCGCCGGAGCCATGAGCGGCGAATGAAATGCTCCTGCGACTTGAAGGCGTGTCGCTCGGCATCCAACGGTCGATGCGAATTCCAACGCTCGATCGCACGCCGAGGCATGCCCAGAAAGAACGATCTGTCCAGGCGCATTGAAATTGGCGCAGACCAAGACTTCTCCTTGCGCTGCGCCATCGCACACGGCTTGGGCTTGTGCTTCATCAGCACCTATGAGCGCAACCATTCCGCCGCAACTCGCTTCTGCAGCCGCTTGCATCAATTTCCCGCGTGTCGCAACGAGTCGCAGCCCATCTTCAAATGAAAACGCTCCAGCCAAATGCAGCGCGGTGTATTCACCCAAGGAAAGTCCTGCGCACGCTGAGATCGTCGGCGCATCGGGCCGATCTTGCATTGCGTGAAAACTTGCGATTGCACAGGTGTATAAAGCAGGTTGGCTGACATCCGTTCGATTGAGCGTTTCAGCAGGACCGTCGAAAGATATTTTTGAAAGCGTTCCCCCAAGCGAGCTCAAGTCGATCGTTTTGTCGGCTCGCGCAAAAATTGCCGCAGCCGCTGTGCTTGTGTCATTCCATCCACGACCCATTCCAACAGATTGTGCGCCTTGACCTGGACAAAGAACGATCATTGAATTCGCCATAAAAATCTTCTCGGAATTGATTGCGTGAAATGCAAAAAACGCTTGTTTTACTGATCAAATACGCCAAACGCCGCTAGCCCAAGTCAGACCGCCACCGAACGCAACCATCACAAATGGCCGTTCCTTTTCGATCTTGCCTGCTCTCCACAGTTGATCGAGACAGAGTCCGACGCTGCCTGCAGAACTATTTCCGAATCGATCAATGTTGATGTAGACCTTCTCGTGGGGCAATCCTAATTTTTCTCGAGCCGCTTCGATGATGCGAACATTCGATTGATGACAGACAACTTGGCCGACGCTTTCCGCCGTCAAATTCGTCTTGGTCATTGCGTCTTCAATCACTTCGCGAAACTTTGTCACGGCGAATCGAAAAACTTCCTTGCCGTTCATACGAAGATTTCCAAGACGAATCGGATTGTCAGCATCACTCGCAGGAACTTCTTGCGGACGACGAGGCAGATAGAGCGAATTCCATCCGCTGCCATCCGATCCCATGGTTTGATACAAGCATCCGATTCGCGGATCAGGATCGCGCGTCAAAACCGCAGCGCCAGCGGAGTCACCGAAGAGAATTGATACGGTGCGATCTTGATAATCGACAATCGTGCTCATCGCTTCGGCGCCGACCACGCCAATGTTGCGAAATTGCCCTGATTGGATCAGCGCTTGTGCGAGATTCATGCTGTAGACAAATCCGCAGCATGCTGCTGAAAGATCAAATGCAGCAGCAGGAACAGCGCCAAGTGCCGCACCAACTCGCGCAGCGACTGAAGGACAAGTCATTTCCGCAGTCACGGTTCCCACGATGATCAAATCAAGATCAGAACCTTTCATCTCAGCTGCATCGAGCGCATTCTTCAGCGCGTCTCTGGCCATCGTGAATGTTCCTTCAGTCATGGGATCGCAAACGCGTCGTTCTCGAATACCAGTGCGCTGAAAAATCCACTCGTCGGTGGTATCCATCACTTTGGACAAATCATCATTCGTCAGAATGCGTTTTGGTACGCAAGATCCCGTCCCGCGAATGCGGACGCCAAAGGGCGGAGCGGGATGGTTCATGCGATGAGGTGTGCCGCAGCGGCGAGCCGCGTGACGATTTCTTCGTTCACGCCAAGTTCGACAAAATTGTGAGCACGTCGGATTGCGTTGGTAATTGTTCGCGCAACACTTGATCCGTGCGAGATGAGGCAGACTCCATTCACACCAAGAAGTGGAGCGCCGCCGTATTCGTGATAGTCATACTTCGCATACAAACTTTTGACCACTGGTTCGAGTCGTGACGCGAGTGTTGGATCGATTGCGAAGACTTCTTTGGCAAGAGCCTTGAAAATTCCAGAAGAAAGTCCTTCGGCCAATTTCAGCATGACATTTCCGACAATTCCATCGGTGATTACGACGTCGGCTTCGCCATTAAATACGCCTCTTCCTTCGACAAATCCAGTGAAATTGAGTCCTTCGGTGGCGCGCAAACGATCGCGAGCATCGCGCACTTCTTGCGTTCCCTTTTGTTCTTCGCCACCGACATTCATCAGCGCGACACGTGGATTTTCGATTCCTAGAACCCGTCGCGCATAGATGTCTCCCATCACGCCATACTGCGCGAGATGACTTGCTTTTGGCTCGATGTTTGCGCCGACATCGATCAACACGATCGGGCCTGCAAATGTTGGAACGGTCACTGCGATGCCCGGTCGGATGACGCCTTCGAGTCGTCGCATATGAAGTTGAGCCGCGGCGACACACGCGCCAGTATTGCCCGCAGAAATGATTGCATCGAGTCGATTTGGCAACTTGGGTGATGCCATTCTGCCCATGATCACAAGCGACGAATCCTTCTTCGCGCGCACGGCATCGACAGGCGATTCGTCCATACCGATGACTTCGGTGGTTCCAACAACTTCGATTTGTGTTGATTTGATGCCGCGTTCGGCGATCGCTTCATTGATCAAGCCAGCATCACCGATAAGAACAAGTTGATCATCTGCCGCGAGATTCGCAAGTGCAGTAAAGCAACCCTTCAATATCTCATCGGGAGCATTGTCGCCGCCCATGACATCGATGCCAATACGCATCGGTTGCTATCAGGCGTTGGCCTGGAATCCCTTGAGTTGCAGTCCAGGGCGCACATAGCCGCATGATGAGCATGCATGGTGAGGTCGCTTGGTTGCACCGCAATTTGGGCAGGTGACAGTGTGGGCAGCTCGGAGAGCTTGGTGATTTCGGCGCCGGCGCGTTCGTCCAGGCGATGTTTTCATTACGGGATTCATGTGATTTAGTCCTCTTAAGACCCCGGTATGGGGCGGAGAGTCAGTCTAGCCGACCATTGCAATCTGTCAAGGATTGTTCCTAATGAGGTTGCCTTCGCGGCGGATCTTCGGTACATTTCCCAACCAGCCACAAAGCGACCACATATGCCAACAATTAACCAGCTCGTCCGCAAACCTCGCCGCAATCCAATCACCAAGAGTAAGGTCAATGACCTTGCAGCATGCCCGCAACGCCGTGGCGTTTGCCTTCAGGTGAAGACAGTCACTCCGAAGAAACCTAATTCTGCGCTCCGCAAGGTCGCTCGAGTTCGACTTTCAAACGGCCGAGAAATCACTGCATATATCGGTGGCGAAGGCCACAATCTTCAAGAGCATTCGATCGTGCTTGTGCGCGGCGGTCGTGTTCGAGATCTCCCCGGTGTTCGATATCACGTTGTGCGTGGCACGCTTGATTGCCTCGGAGTTGACGGTCGCAAGAAGGGTCGTTCGCTTTACGGTGTGAAGCGCAAGGCCGTCGTTGCCAAGAAGAAATAAGTTTGCACGAATCAATGAGCCATGAATTTCATGGTTCAAAAGGTTTTTCTGGTTTCCTCGAAAACCGGTTGCGAGACGGACGTTCCGCTCGTAAGGCAGTAATCGCGGCGCATTTCTCCGGAGATGTCCAACCTCCAGTGCCGCGGTGAACATACTCACGCAGTTTCGCGTGATAGCCCCGCTCGGAGTCAGTTTTTTAAGGAGTCAGTAATGCCAAAGCAGTTCACAGCCAGCGAATCTCAACTCAAGCCTGATCCACGATTTCAGGATCTTGTCGTCGCCAAGTTCATCAATTGCCTCATGTATGGCGGCAAGAAAGCCACTGCACAGAAGGCTGTTTATGACGCCCTCGAAATGGTGCAAAATCGCCTCGACAAAGAAAAGTCTGATGCTTTGCCAAAGACTGCGATCGAGCTTTTTCACCGAGCAATCGACAATGTTCGCCCTGCCGTCGAAGTGCGATCGAAGCGCGTCGGTGGAGCAAATTATCAAGTGCCGATGCCGTTGAATCGCCGTCGAGCGCAGAGCCTCACCTTCCGCTGGATTCTCGAAGCCATTCGCTCGGAAAAGGGCAAGCCAATTGCTCTCCGCCTTGCGAAGGAATTGTTCGACGCAGCGAAGAACGAAGGCAAAGCGGTCACCACGCGTGAAAACACGCACCGTATGGCCGATGCGAACAAAGCGTTCGCTCACTTCGCCTGGTAAGCGCCGGCAGTGGAAACGCCGAATCAATTCGGTCGTTTTCACCGTCAGATCATTCTGCCTGGTTTTTCTATTGAAGCGCAAAAGCGTCTTGGTAATTCTCATGCCCTCGTTGTGGGATGCGGAGCGCTGGGATGTGCGTCGGTGGATTTACTTGTGCGTGCTGGCGTCGGTCGATTGACAATCATTGACCGCGATGTGGTCGAGCCCACGAATCTTCAGAGGCAATCGCTTTTTACCGATGACGATGCGAAGCGTGGTGTCCCCAAAGCAGAAGCGGCTGCGAAGCGAGTGCGCGCAATCGACCCATCGATTTCTGTGCGCGGATGGGTCGATGATTTCCGCGCAGAAAATGCGCTGCAATATGCAGAAGGCGCGGACATCATCATTGATGGGCTGGACAATTTTGAAACGCGATATCTGCTGAATGATCTTGCGCTTCGTCGTGCGATTCCATACATGTACTGCGGCGCTGTTGGATATGAGGGAATGACATTTCCGATTTTGCCGAGCGTTGGTCCGTGCTTGCGATGCCTCTTTCCAGAACCGCCGAATCCTGGAGTCGCGCCGACGTGTGATCGTGCGGGAGTCTTCGGTCCAGCAGTTGCAGTCGCAGCAGGATTTGCAGTTGGATCGGCTCTGCGAAATCTCGCGGGAATCTTCGAAGATCACGACAGCGATCTAGTCAGTTTCGATCTTGCGACTGGGCGATTGCGTAGAACCAAGTTGGGATCGTCGGCGCGTGCCAATGATTGCGTGGCATGTGTGCAAGGGCGTTTGGAATTTCTTGATGGCGCTCGATCTTCGCAGGCAACCATTTTGTGTGGGAGAAATGCTGTGCAGATATTGCCTGCAGGTTCTACTTCAATTGACTTGGATGGACTTGCGTTGCGGCTCATGGCCCATGGCGCGTTCACAGTCGAGAGTGGTCGAATGCGTGGAGCGTTGCGATCCGAGCGAACATCCACTGGGGATTTGTATGAATTGACTGTATTTGCAGATGGGCGAGCGATCGTGCGAGGCTCGCCCGAACCGAGCGATGCGCGAAGAATTTATACCCAGTACATCGGACTCTGATCCACACTGGCGGGTATATTATTTGTATGAACACAGGAAACATTATTGCGCCAGGACTTCGACTGACTTTGGGATATGCAGACAAACTTGTGCAGACGATTCCTGCAGACGTATTTTCACATATGCCACGGGCAGATCTGAATAGCGCTGGATTCTGCATCGGACATTTGGCGTTGTATGCGTCAGCTGTTGCTGGCATGCTTGGCCACAAAGAACTCGGCGATGCGCCAGCAGGCTATGAAGAACTTTTCAAGCACGGATCACCTTGCGTTGATCGCCCCGGCTTGTATCCATCGAAGGATGCGCTCATCGCTGAATTCACCAAGGGGTGGACGAAGGTCGCTGACATTCTTCCAGGAGTCGATGAATCTGTTTTCGCACAAGCAAATCCGATGACGCAAATGGCGGAAAAGTTGCCAACGGTTGGGGCAATGGTCGCATTCATGTGTCTTTCCCATAATCAAATGCACTTGGGACAAATCAGCGCGTGGCGTCGAGTGATGAACTTGGGGTCCGCGATGTGATTGCGCTCACCGCACCAAATGTGGTGAGGTGGTGGAAGCGAATGAGTTGTGCGAAATCGTTTCTTTTTATTCTCTCTTTTATTCTTGTATCAATTACTTCCCTCTCGCCCAACGCATTTGGTCAGGGAACATCAGGAACATTCGCAGACCCGATCGGCCTGATCGAGTTCACAGATTTGCTCAAGAAGAATGGCGTTGAATATCGCGATCAATACGCTGCCGTTGAAGCGGCGCATGTGAAATATCTTGAAAGTTGCTTGGAACTGCGCGATCAGCAAATTCAGCGATTCCAAGAAAAGATGCGAGATCTTTCAATCGGCGATCGGCTGCCGAGCCATGATGAAACTCAAAAGATAATGGATACATATCTCGCGCTGATCAAACGCAGTGCGGCTCTCGATCAAACTCTCTTTGATGCTGTTCGTAATGCATTGCCACAGTCAATGCACGTTGGTCTTGCGCGAGCACACGCCACACGCGAGCGAGCAGTATGGAGGACTGGGCAAGTTTTGTTTTCTTTGGAGGAGGCAGATGTTGATGTGCCAGTCTTGTTACGAAGTTTGGATTGGAGCAAAGTCGAATCTGCGGCAGAAGTCTCAATGGAATGCGATCGCGCGCTGAGTGAATTTGATGGTCGCCAAGGAAAAATTCTTCGGGAACTGGTCGTGGCATCGATGAAGGCGACTGCCGAAATGGCGGCGGCATTATCTGGAACCGAACTGGTGAATGCGCAGAATGTCGGTGAGATGGACGAACAGCATTTGAAAGATTTGATGAACGCTTCTGAAGCGGCATACAACAAAGTTCGAAAGCCAGTTATTGAATTGTGCAAAGCGCTTCGTGAAAGCAGCGCCCGTGCATATCGCGCTACGTGGGATGTCTTGGCGCGTCACGATTCGAAATTTGCACGCAGATTTCGCAGTGCATATCTCGCAGCTGCGTACCCGCAGTTTGACGATGGTTCTGGAAGTGGTGTCGATCAATCAGCAAATTCTGCACTTCGAGTGAAGCGACTCAACGACGATCAGCGCGAGGCGATTCGATTGATCTTTGCGCAGTGGCAGATGGCGGATGATCGCATGCTGGACCAACTTGTCGTGAAGGAAAATCGAAGATGGTTCGAGGAGAACTCCGTCGAAGATCGCACTGCGCTTGATGGTTTGGAGACAGAAATTGCTGCGGATGTCTATAAGCGCATGCATGCAGATCGAAATGCACAGGCTGCGATCTTCGCAATTGTTGGTCCTGATTCTGGAGAAATTCTGGCAAAACTTGGAACGCCTGAGGAAGCGGGGCTCTTCCTGCCAGAAGACCCGACAGCTCTCGATGGTGCAAAGGCGGGTGCGCTTGATATGGCCGTGACTGATTCGAGTGAAGGTCAGTTGGATTCGCAGAGCGCTGATCTGAGAGTGTGGAATGCTCGGCGAATGGATGACGCTTGGATGTCGCGTATTGCTGGATCACTTGGGAGTAGTGCAAGTGCTATCGCAATTTTGCAGAGCCTCAAGGATGATTATTGGAAGGAATGGGACGCTCGAATCAAGCCTGAGTCAGATCAATTGGAGGCGTTGACAAAGAAATCGGCGCCGCCTGCCGCGGGTGATGATTCAATTCCAATCACTGCAATCAACGAGGAGCCCGAAGTTGATCGTTGGGTTGCGCGCGCAGCTGCGACAGAAAAGATTCGCCGTGAAATCGAAGACCGATTCTTTGTCGATGTTGCAGGTGTCGTCGCAGAACCAAATCAGGCAAAGATTGTCGAGATGCTGCATACCGCTCGAATCTGTGGTGCGCATTGGCCAGGATTGGATTCTGCATTTGATGGCGTGGAGGGAGGCGAAGAAAATGCCAACGCAATTCTTGCAGTCACTGGCGTTCGATTAGGACCGATCGAGTGCGCTAAAGTTGCGGAGATTCTTGCTCCGAAATTTGATGAACTGAAAAAATCCGCACAAGGGATGCATCAGGCCGTCGTTGGGTACTGGCGCATCTTGCGCCTCAACGAAATTGGTTGGTCAAATTTTGGTAAGACCAACGATCAATCTCGATGGGGAGATTTTTATCTTTCGATGCAAAAGCGTGAAGAATCAGCGAAATCAGTCGGCATGAAAGCCGCGCAGATAAAGGCAGCGCTTCAACGAGACGCATTCGAAGCACTCATTCAGGTTGTTCCGCAATCTGCACGAAAAGCAGTCCAAGGTGCGTATCTGCGTGATGCATATTTTCATGCATATGGTGAGACCGAATCCGTCGCAGAGGGTTTGGCGAAGGCATGCGCTTTGCCCGATCTCACGGAATCCCAGCGCGCAGCATTGTCTGTTGCTCGAGATGAATTTCATGCGGAGCGTGATAACGCCGTTGAAGCCATGATTCAACAGATGAAGACTGGTTCCGTGAGTGATTCTGCAGCGCAAGTTGCCGCGGCAAATCCCGACGTCCAACTGCAATCGATCTTGAAAGCGCAGGCTCAGATTGAACTGATGCAGAAATATGCGTTTGCCCGAGACGCAGCGCGCGACAAATTGATTCTTCGATTGAAGAATGTGTTGAACGCAGAGCAATTGCTGAAGGCTGGCATCAAGTAGGATTATTTGTGTGACAAATCCAACGCTCATACTTGCGCTTGATCAGGGAACAAGCAGCTCGCGAACCGCAATCGTTGATCGTCATGGTCGATTGGTCAGTGTTGCGCAAAAAGAATTCAAGCAATTTTTCCCAAAGTCTGGTTGGGTCGAGCATGATGCCTCTGAAAT
>CAJCCX010000136.1 GCA_903961015.1 uncultured bacterium | reverse complement strand
TCGCCCTTCTGGACGATGTATTCCGTTGCTTGTGATTGTTGCGTGGCATTTGGTTCGGCCATAGAAACTGCTTGCGGAACAGGTACGGCTGGAGCAACCGTGGCTGCAATCACTTCACCTCGCAGAACGCTCGCTGATGGCAAACGAATTGTTGTTCCTTTTCGGAGTTTGGTCGGATTTGAAATTGTCGACTTGTTGAAATCCGCCAATTCCTTCCAGAGATTTCCATTTCCATATTTAGCCTGGCAGATTTTATAAAGTGTCTCGCCATCCTTCAGTGTGTACAACTCTGCAGGCACTCCAGCCACCGCAGGTTGTGGAGCAGGAGTTGGGACCAATCCAGCTGGAATGGCAACCGTGTCTCCACTTGCAAGCATTTGTCCATTTGGAATTTGTCCGCCACCAGCATTCATGCCGACCCGATTGTTGACCTGAATCGTTTGAATTGAAACCGGTGGAGCTGGCCGAACTTCGCGAATTGTGTTGGCAGCAAGATCTGCTGGTGTGCGCCGCTGTGAAGCGGAGAAATGATCGGAGACGAGAATTCCTACGAAGAGGAGGAGTCCGAATCCGAGTACGACGGCGAGTTTGTGTTCACGTGTCATTGTTGCAACGTCCTTGTTGGCTGAAGTGAAATTGTTGGCTGAAGTGAAATTGTTGGCTGAAGTGAAATTGTTGGCTGAAGTGAAATTGTTGGCTTGGGTGAGATTGTCGTGCGAGCGAATTATTGTTGAGCGATGCGACTGACTGTCCGAAGTTTTGCTGACCTTGCCCTTGAATTGTCGGTGATTTCAGAATCACCGGCAATCAATGGCTTTCGATTCAACCTATGAACGAGTCCTTCGTTCTCAAGGTTGACGAATGTTCGCTTGACTTGACGGTCCTCCAAAGAATGGAAGGAAATAACCGCAACCCGCGCTTCCGAAGAAAGCCACCCAACACTCGTGGAGCGAATCGCCGAAGCGATCGACTTCAGAAGATCTTCCAAAGCCTTCAGTTCGTCGTTGACCGCGATCCTGAATGCCATGAAGGTCCGAGTAGCAGGGTGCAGTCTGGAATCACGGGCGCGCGAGCCATATGCCTCGCGCACAAGTCGAGCCAAATGCGCCGTCGTAATAATCGGCGCTTGCGCTCGACTTTGTGCAATTTTACGAGCAATCAATCTTGCAAATGGATCTTCGCCAAGATTGAAAATCGTGTCGGCAATATCGGACTCTGAAAGATCTCGAACGATGTCCGCAGCAGAGTATGGAGACGAACGATCGAGCCGCATATCAAGCGGCCCATCTTTCTGGAATCCAAAGCCGCGTTCTGCTTGATCGAGTTGGTTGCTTGAGATCCCGAGATCTGCCAGAAGAATATTGGCACAAATCCCATGTTTTTTAGCGATTTCAGCGACATGCCGAAAGTCACCATGAACTGCATCAACTTGCGAATCAGGAGCGGCGGCTCGAACGCAAGATTCGGCATATGCCAGATTTTCTTTGTCACGATCCAAGAGAAGAATGCGACCAGGATTGATTGCCGCGGCGATCGCACTTGCGTGTCCTCCGCGTCCAGCCGTTGCGTCGATAAAGCAGTCGCCTCTCTTTGGAGCGACCGACTGCAGAACTTCGGACATAAGAACTGGGATATGACCTGAGTCGCTGCCACTCACGCCGGTTGATCCGAACTCGTGACTGAACTCGGAGCCGAAATCGGCTTTGCAGAAACGCTGGACTTGGCGGTTTGTAACTCTGCATCAGCGAGTTCGGATTGCGCACGTTGAATCAAGGCGATCTTCACTGCGACTGATATGACAAATCCAAAGAACGCGATTCCGATGGAATAGACAACCAGCACGCGAGTTTCAGTCAAGAGCAACACGGATGCGATTGCGACTCCGATGAAGGTAAAGATGAGTGTCAACCCATAGAGTGCGAAAACCGATTTCTTGACTGATCCAAAGAGGCGTTTGACTTGATGGTGAATGTGCTGTGCATCGGGAGTGCTCATTGGTACGCCCGCAACCTTGCGTCGAATGATTGCGAGTGTCGTATCCGTAATGGGTAATCCAAAGATAATGAAACCGGCGACCACAAGGCTTGGCGCTCCCTGCTCGCCGAAAAGCAGAATTGTTGTGACACAGAGATAGCCAATCAACAAACTGCCGCAATCCCCAAGAAAAATAACTGCGGGGTTGAAATTCCATGGCAAGAAGCCAAGCATGCATCCAAGCAGTGCAAGTGATAATGCAACACGAACCCCAACAAAACTCGTCGATGGATCCTCAACCATCACTGTCGATGCGAGCAGCAAGCTGATTGCAAGAAATCCAGAAGACATGATTGCAGTCGTACCCGTGAGCAGGCCATCAAGCCCGTCAATCAAATTTGCTGCGTTACATCCGCCGATGATGACGAATCCCAAGAATGCAGTTCCCACCCAGTAATAAAGTGTCGAGTTGAAAATGACGGTGGAGCCCACATGGAAGAGTTCTTCATTTGCAGCGCCAACAAACGGCTGAAGAAAACCAGTGACTGCACCAATACCAATATTTGAATAGGCCAATGCGGCAGCAGCAACCAGTTGACCCGCTATTTTTAATCGCGCGTCCCACTTCCATATATCGTCGGCTAGACCAGTTAACGCAATTGTGGTCGCACCGACAAGAATTGAAATTGGCACGGGGGCGAGATCTACAGATTCGAAATCGATCGCGACAGAGCTGACAAGCATCGCGGCCATAAAGCCCATAAAGACCGCAAGTCCACCGAGATATGCAACTGGAGCTTTATGATGTTTGCGATGTGCGTCGGGAGTATCAATGACTCCCACAATGAGCGCCAAACGACGAACGACGGGAGTCGCCGCAAGAGTAATGAGAAAGCCCGCAATGAAAACAGGGGCGAACACATTCAACATCTCTACTGCATCGATAAAGACTTTGTGCACAGGGGCGCCTGCTGGTGAAAGCGCATCAAAATTTGGCAGTAGTTCCTGAGGCGACATAATGTCATGCAGCTCCTGCTGCAGGAGCCGCCTTGGGTGGCGACGCGCCGTAGCCAACCATTACTTGAGCATTCTTACGGTAATAACCACCCGCCGTCTGCTGGGGGCGATTCAAAATTGCGCCAACAAACTTGCCTTTTTGAGCTGAGAGTTGGCCAACAAGTCGAGTGACAAGTCCTCGCTGGTCGCGCATTGCGCGGACAACAAGGATCGAAGCGTCGACTCGATTCGCCACGACAATCGCTTCAGCTGCAATGCCAGCTGGGGCGGTGTCGATGAAAATGACGTCATATTTTTGGCGCGCCATATCCATCACTTCTGACATCTTGGATGTGTTGAGGAGTTCGATCATTCGACCTTGTCCTGCATTGATGATGTCAATGCCATAAGAAGTTGTCTGAATCACGTTGTTGAATTCTGCATTCCCAGCGAGCATGTCGCTCAGGCCTAAGGCATCTTCGGAGGCGCCAAACATGCGAGCCACTCCCGGCTTTCTAAAATTTGTATCAATCACTAACACGCGCTTGCCAACAACCTTCACACTCGATGCGAGGTTGGAGATGATGGTGGTCACTCCAGATTCTGGCATTGCCGAGAAAACTCCAACGACTCCGCCAACATCATCGGAGAGGGATTTCAGTAAGTTGGTCGAAACTTGGCGATAATTCTCAGCCAAGACTGACTGCGGCAATTCACGCACAACAAATTCGGCCTTGCGTGGTTTTGATTCATCATCAGCCATATCTGGAATGACGCCCAATACTTTTCCACTCGCTAAACCAGCAAGTTCGCTGGCGAAGCGAACTCTTTGGTCAAGGAATTCACGAAGGAAGATGAGGCCAACCCCAAACGCAACAAAGACGAACCAAACTCCTGGAAGTACGACCTTCCAATTTGGGAAAGAAATTTCGCGTGGGGTCAATGCTCTTTGTGCAATTGCCACCGGAATCGAATCTTCTCGAGCGCGCGCGAGATCGAGTTCTCCGATGGTATTAGCGATGATTCCCCGCTCTTCTTCCAATCGATCTTGGCGATCTTTCATCGCTTCCAAATCAGAAATCCGAGAGGCCAAACCCTCGACTCGCTTGCGCTCGATATCAAAGTCTTCTGTCTGCTTTACTAACAAGTCTTCCAGACCACCCGTACGATCGGATATGGTTTTGAATTGACCGCTGAGATCTCGCTTGACAATATCATCAAGCACCTTCTCCTTCTGAGTTAATGCGGAAGCTAAAGTCTGCTCTCCAGAACGAACCTCGGGATGCATCGGTCCAAATCGAGCCTTTTTACTCTGCATACTGATCGCAAGATCATTGATATCGCGCATCAACTGTAAAAGTGCGGGATCACCTTCTGCCTTGCGCACATCATCCTGCGACGCTTCGAGACGCCCCTGCAACTTCGCATCGATCTGACCTCGTTGCGACTTCGCCAAACTGAGATCCATCGTTGTCTCAGAAATCAATTTCTGTAGTTCCTGAAGACCCTGCTGAGATTGCTGTGAATTCTCTGCAAAAGATGGGATGTTCGACTCAACAATAAATCGTCGAATTGTTGCTTTTGATGTTTCTATTTGCCCATCAATTTCTGTCTGTTTCTTCACGAAGACAGATTTGATCTCGTTAAATTTCCGGGCGCTTTCCGCCTTCAATTCCGAAAGGTATGTCTCCGAAATTGTATTGAGCATAATTGGAACATCCCCAGGCACATGCGCGGACCAATACAGTGCAAAGAATTGTGTCCCTCTCCTGTGCCCAGAAGAAATCTCGCGAATGAGATCGTCAACGGCTGCTTCAGTATCAAACTGATTGTTCTCATCAAGGTAATATTCATGCCACTTTGTTTTGAGTATGTCTCTATTTGACACCGCGTTTACCAAGACGCTGCGCATCACCATTTGCTGAGCTTCAGTTTGTGCGAGTCGAGCGACAGTTTCTTCCTGGGTGGTGGCCTCTCCAAAAATCTGCTTGGCATCACCCAACTGCGGACGCAATCGCAAGACGACTTGGCCACTATAAATCGGATAAAGATAGAAAGATCCAACAAAGAATACGCCAGAGAAAAAGACTCCCCCGATCGCCCAAATCAAGATCGCTTTCCATTTTTGGCGAAGAACACGAATCGGATCAATCGCGACTGCTCGAATCGGTTGGCGACTTGGTTGATTCGCGGTTCGCGGTTGGGTTGAAGCAGAAGGAGTAGTTGAAGGATTTGGAGGCATTGTGTTTTTTATATCCAATCAGCCGCGAGGTGCGGCATCGAGAGACTTTGTGACCACATCAATTTGTTCTTGTGCTTCGGCATCTGGTCGAAGCGCCTTGGCTCGTTCGAGCGATCCGAGCGCTTCCTCATTTCGACCAGAAAGTATCAGCGCTTCTGCAAGATGCGCATACGCCATGGCGGTAGGCTGAGATCGAGTCGAACGCCTCATCAAACTCAACGCCTCGGGAACCTGCCCAGACTTCATCAAGCAATAGCCAAGCGTGTCCATCAAGTCTGCATTTGCTGGATTCGTCACAAATGCATTGCGCGCTCTTTCTATAGCCTTCGGAACCTTGTTGAGAAACTTGGCTTCGATATATGCCAGGTTATTTATTGCGGCCATATCGTCCTGACGAATTGCCAACGATTGCTCAAACCACTTCCCCGCCTCGACAAAGTTTCCAGTTTTATACTCTGCGCCGCCCAAGATCCGCATTGCATTGAATTTTTCATCATCAGTTGTAGCGAGTTCTAGGGCTCGCTTGGAATACTCCAGCGCCTTTGCGGTTCCAGATGGCCCAGCATCGAGGAATGCCTGCGCAAGAGCTCGGCAGAGAGGGCTATCTGGTTTATTTCCGCAAGCTTCTAAAACAAATGGCTCCAACTTCTGAGAGGTCTCTGGCGGAAAGAGACATCGCGCTGCAAGAATCCACGGATCAGTCAAACTTCCCTTCGTAGGCTCCACCAATTTGTACATCTCGCGCAATTGAAGGATCCCTTGGTTTTTCTGCGCCTCGGATACCGCCGTACCTGCGATAGCGGCCGCACCAATCATCTGGAAAAAAGGCGTTGTCGGAACAAGTTCTGGAGCCAGCTTCAAAGCAGCAAGGATCCCAACAAAATCAGGTGGGGAATTCAAAGATCGAAGCAAAATGGATTGGACTAAAAAATTCGGATCTTTGGTAATGGAGAAAAGCAATTCATTATCTTTCGCGGCTTCCAACCGAAGCGATGCTGCGACATGCGTTTCTGCAAGAGTGCGAAGCCACATTGGATTCCGCGGTTCCAACAAAAGTATGTCTTGGACCGTCTGAATTGCACCGACGTAATCTCCAGAAGTCAATTGATATGCAATTAAAGCTCGACGCGCTTCTTCAACCCGAGGGTTTTGATCTATAAATTTCCGAACAGTCTGTACAGAGCCTGAAACATCGTTGCCATCTAACTGGATCGACGCAAGTAATCTGTAGGAAGGCCAATAGCTGCCTTGCAATTCGATTGCGCGCTGGACATCTAACTTCGCTTTTCGCGCCAATTCGACATCCCCACTTCGCTGAAATTGCCGCTGAAATGATGAGCCTCTTACGATGAATGGCAATGGACTTGAAGGTTCAAGTCGAATGGCCTCATCGATCGCTTTCAAAAATTCTCCGAAGATCCTCTTCGTTTCAGCTGGGTCTGATTTGGCATATGACTCTTCCAGTTCGGCGTTTGAAATGTCGGCCAACAATAATTTGTCGCCAAAGGTCGAGACTCCGCCAGACATTTTCACGACTTCCATACTCATGGCACGAGATCCAACAAAATCTCGGGTTTCTAAACGAAGAGCGGAAATGTTTCGAGCCAATTGGACATTTGGTTTTTTGGCAAATGCATCTTCAAAGATTTGGCGGGCACGCTTTGGTTCGCGGCGGTCAATCCAAATCTTGCCAATAACCTGCGATGCTTCCGATGACGCGCTCGTGTCAAGTTCAAGCGCACGCTTGAAGTTTAAATCGGCTTGAACTACACGGTTCGCCTCCAACTGCAACTCGCCCAATTCCACCCAATATTTCCAGGCGTCAACACCAGTCGCCTTCTGAGCAGCGGAGAAAAGAATGGCTTCAGCCTCTGCGCCTTTCCCAGCACGCTGCATTGCGGCAGCATAAATCCGAGTGGTCAGATGATCGTTCGGGTTGATCTTCAACAATGAGTCATACAACAATTTGGATTCGGCTTCATGCTGAAGCGCAATACTCTGAAGTTCTTGATCTTGTCGCTCCTTCCCCATCGCATCCCACGCAACGTCCGAAAATCTGTATGAGCCATCATTATTAAAAATCAAATCTCGGCTTGGAGGTGATTCAATAAGAAGCTTCATAAGCTGTCGGGCATTTTCAGTATCAGATGGGCGAATGGCATACATCCGCTTTCGTTCGAGAATGCTGTCTGAAAGATTGCCATACGTCGCTTCGAGATCGAAGAACGCGTTTCGAAGGACTGGAGACTCTGGCATTGCGAGCATTGCACTTCGCATCACTTCACGCACTTTTTGAATCTTGCCCGCACGAACCAAATTTGCTGTGTAGAGCTGGACTGTCGTGAGATCGTTCGGGCGGCGCTCATATGAAGTTGCAAACGCTTCTGTTGCACCCTCGACATCGCCATTTTTCTCACGTGCAATACCCAACAAACGGAATGCCGCCGCGGATGCGCCAGGCATCAGAACCGCTTGTTCGAACAACTCAGCCGCTTTGGCTGGATCGTTTTTTTCCAACGCAATTCGACCTCGGAGGAGAACTGCGATTGTTGGATCCTTGCAATTCTTTTCTGCCAATACGACGAGCTGCTCAGCAAGCTCTGGATTCTTATCAGCGATTGACTCGGCATAGAGTTTGTCCAACAAAGAAATATCTCCAGGAGCCAATTCCATCGCCTTTGCGCGAGCCAACTTCCCTGCGGCCGTTACTTCGGCAAGTTCGGCCGCGATCACAGGCTTCGCCTCATCGCTTGCAGTTTGAAGTCGCTGCTTCAAGCTGTCGCGCAAATTTGTAAGCGCCAATGCTAATGAAACAGCCTTTTCGGTTTCTGACGCAAAAGTTCCGTCGGGCTTCGCTTGGTTGAGGAACGCATTGATGCGAGCCAAAGCAGATGGAACCGTCGCAAGAATTTGCAACTGCTTCAGAGTTGGATCATTTGGAGAGTCCACCAAGTACTGCGCAATAGCATCCTGTGCTTCCTTTGTTTTCCCTAGAAAGAGCAACCACTGACACAAGGTCTGTTGGAGACGCGCGTCCTTTGGATAGGTGACTAGACCAACTCGAATTTGCTCCACAGCCGATTCAACGAACCCTTCGTTCGCCGACAATTCGGCATCGCCAATAATCTTGATGACCTGATCGGTCAGATTGACTGAGCCATCGCCTGGAACTTTTTTCAATTCAGCCATAAATCTCAAACCCTCGGCGTTCTCTGGCTCGCGTACAAGCAAATTTGAAATCGTACGCTTTGCATCCATCAAACGACCGAGCCTCGCTTCGATTCCTGCACGTATGAGATAAAACTGCCCGACCTGCGGATATTGCTCAAGAGCTTGAGAGATCTTTGTGAGCGCAGCGCCCTGCTCTCCGCGAGCATTCAAACTGATGACCGAGAGGTAATACAGATCGGCCGCGACATCCTTCTGTTTTGCAAAAATCTCCTCAAGTTTCGTAACGGTTGTCAAATAGTCGCCGCGTGCAAAGGCGAGCTTTGCGTCAAGGCGCAGCAGCGACAGTTCAGTGTCACGACCAGGAAGGATTTTGGAGAGTCGATCTCGAACCGCTTGAACTTTGGCTAACGCGGCAATTTTTTCTGCCGGAAGCGTTGCACTTTCAAACCGTGAAAACTCGATGCCAAATAGATCTTGAAGGGCATTCGATTTCACTTCATCTACGAATGCAGCCAACATCGAAACTTTGGGCGCTGGCATAGCAAGCAATTGTTCGAAAGTCGCTTGAGCTTTATCAAATTGCTCTGCAGCCACCTGAAGTTTTCCAATTGTATTTATCTCGATTTGCGAATTCGGGTGCCGATCACAATAACTTTGTAATGACTCAATCGAACGCTGAAGGACAATGGGGTCATTCAACGAAGATGCGATCGTTGAAAGATCAACCAGTTTGTTCCCCGCAAGCGTTGCACATGTTCCAAACTCCAAGGATTCTCGGTTTCCGTCTTTCCACAAGAGAGGATCGAGAACAGCCAGAATAGATTTTGGCGTGGCGAGTGGATTTTGATTTCGTTTCTGCAAAAGTAGATATTGCAATTCCGAAATACCAATTTTGGCGCTAATGGGAACATTCGACTTTGCCTGAACGAGCAGTTCGTTGAATTTGGCGTCGCGCTCTTTTGCTTCAGTCATTCGACTTGCCATCGTGAGACTTTGCACATCAAACGCAATCGCGCGAAGGAGACTTGCCCAGACATTCTCGTCTTGTGGAAATTTCTTCAAAAAGTTTTCTGCATTTGCTTCCGCAGTCTCGCGTTCAGAGGCCGTTAGAATTTCGCCACGATTTAATTCGGCACAAATACCTGTGCTTTGAATAAGGGCAAACTGTGGGCTCGTCGGAGGAATTCTGTCCATCGCATCTTCGCATACTTCGGCGACTTTCTTCCACACGTCTGATTGGTTAAACAACAGTGCTCGCTCGTTGAGAGAATTGATGAGCTGCAACCAGACTTCTCCATTCTCTGGCGCGGAGCGAGTGCGCCGC
>CAJCCX010000135.1 GCA_903961015.1 uncultured bacterium | reverse complement strand
GGCTGTGTCCACTCTCTACATTTCAATCGGTCGATCGGCTCCCTCGACAGGAAAGTCTCTGCCAAACCAAGGCCAGTATCCACCTTTGAGCGTCGCGCATTCAATTCCATATCGATTCAGATATGCACATGCACGCGAACTGCGACCACCAGCCGCGCAATATGCAATAACGAATTTATCGCGCGGAATCTGGTTGATGTGTTCTGCGATCTGGGTCAGCGTGGTCAATTTCGCGCCAGCGATTCGGCCACGCAACCATTCGGCGGACGTGCGAACGTCCAACATCAAACACTCGCCACGCAAATACATCTCATGCGCCGCATGCTGAGAAATATCGTCAACCTCACTGAGCGGCATCAATTCGCGCTCGATCATTGCATACGAACCGCTCGAAATCCAACCGTCAATCTGGTCAATTCCCACCAGTCGCAGCGCGCGCACAATATCCCCGATCTTTCCGGACTCGCAGATACAAACAACGCGTTCATCACTTGCAATCCCAGCGGCAATCAGCGGAGCGAAAAATCTGTCGAACGGCACATGCAGCGCACCTTCCACACCATCAAATGTAAATTGATTCCACGGCCGCGTATCAATCACCACCGTCCTTGGAAACGAAATCACTTGAACAAATTTGTCGCGATGCAATTCGGGAGGAGAAGATAATTTCTGTATGAGCGCTGGTTGCTCGCTGTGATGCAAATTCTCCATCCGCGAAAAATAGGTGGGACGTTCAGGTTGATTGTCGCAAGTCGCAGCCGTGAATTCATCAGCACGATCAATCGAGCGAAGAACCGGATTGAATCTTCGCTCAATTCCAAGCGTTGTTTCTCCTGGCAAATTGATCGCACGACCACACGCGCTTCCGCTGAGATGTCCTGCTAAAAGAATCGTTTCATCTGGAAGCTTGGCAAATCTATGCAGCGAATCTCGAAGTTCGCTGGCATCTTTCGCTGTCGTTCGCCCCGCCCCACCAGGCAACAATGCATCCCCGGTCAGCAAAACATGCAAACCACTTGGTGGATGTTCAATCGAAATACTCAACGCTCCCGCGGCGTGTCCTGGAGTCAAGATCGCACGCGCCTGCAAATCGCCGACTGCAAATGTTGATCCATCTTTCAAGAATGTGACTCGTCGCATCCACCGATTGGGATCCCTTGCATACCAATTGGGAGGATCCGTCTCGCCCGAAAGATACGCATGAGTCGAATGCGCAATCAGCATTTCACAAATACCAGAAATATAATCCGATGGATCATGTGTTTCCAGAATCGCAGTGATCGTGAGACCGATTTCATTGGCAATTGCGCCGTATCGCGCAGGATCGCGAACAGGATCGAACAAGATCGCCTGCCGCGTTCGGGGACACGCGATGAAGTATGCGCACTGAGCGATTATTGGTTCTGTGATTCTACGAACGATCAAGCGGTCAAGAATACCGAAGTGTGGCATTCCAATTACTTCTGACTATCCTCTATCTATCGTGCCAAATTCGAAACAAACGCTCATGTCTGCATTCGGCCGAAGGGGTTGGCTGATCCCAGTGATGTTGGTCGCCGCGCTCACGCTGCAAATCACAGCGCTCTGTGTGCCCTTCATCGAAATGTCGATGTTTATCAAGGGCACGACGATTTATGGATTACTCACCTCGATCCACTTGATGTGGACTGGCGGTCTGTATGTCATTGCAATCCTGATCATCTCATTCTCGGTTGTCTTTCCGTTTTTAAAATTAGCGGGGCTGACATTTGCTTGGATGGTCCTGCCTTCTGGCACATTGCGATCCGACTTGATTCGAATCTTGGGAATGCTTGGAAAGTGGTCGATGATGGATCCCTTCTGTGTGATCTTGGTCGTTGCGCTTGCATCGGATCAATGGGCAGTCGGGGCAGATACACAGGTCGGCATTTATTGTTTCCTCTGCGCAGTCGTCCTGTCGATGACTCTTTCAATGATGATGATGCACTGTGATCGCAAGATGAATCCATCACCTGCTGCGACATCTGCGGCTACTTTCCGCATCGCTCAGAAGGTTGGATGGGAAAGCTCTATCGTGCCTATAGCACTCGTAATCTCGATGGTAGCGCTCTACTTTGCGCTCAGCCTGCCATTCCTAGAGATCGATCAGTTCCTTTTAACATCGAATTCCTTCGGCATCTTCGAACTTTGCATTGCGCTGTGGACGAACCATCATCACGCACTTGCACTACTCGCATGGACTGGTCTCTTGATCGTGCCCGTGGCCACAATCCTATTTGAGTGGTGGTTCTGGCTTTCGAATGCGAACCCTGCTGGACATATTGCACACCGAAGATTTGTCGACACGCTGTATGAGTGGTCGATGCTCGATGTTTTTTCGCTCTCGCTTGTTCTTTTCTTACTTGAAGGCGACCGATTTATCAAGACCGAAGTCCACAAAGGACTTTGGTTCATCGTGATTGCGGTCATCATCAGTCAAGTTTCTCGGCGGATTGCACGATCTACCGCGCAAAAATGTTTTCGGCGAAGACTGGACTAAAAAACAATCAACCCTTCAGTTTTTTCAGCGCAGCATGAAGCGCATCAAGATGATGCGTTTCATGGGCAGCTGAAATCTGAACGCGAAGCCGAGCGTGACCTTCAGGAACGACGGGATATCCAAATCCAATCACGAAGACACCCAAGTCGAGAAGTTGTCGGCTCATTGCGATCGCTTTGGCTGTGTCATGCACGATGATGGGACAAATTGCCGTGGGACTTGTCAGTACAGGAAATCCTGTGCGCAAGATTCCTTCGCGTGCATATTCGACATTCGCACGCAATTTCTTCACGCGCTGTGGTTCGCGCATCAAGACTTCAATCGCTTTGTCTGCACTGCATGCAACGCTGCACGGCAGCGCATTGGAAAACAGCGTTGGTCGACCGCGTTGAATGAGCAAGTCAATCGCAGCACGTGATCCGGCGATGTATCCGCCCGCCGCTCCGCCGAGTGCTTTGCCAAGAGTTCCTGTGAAATAATCAATCTGCGTTGCAGCCATCCCCCAATGTTCGTGCGTCCCGCGACCCGTTTGCCCCATGACGCCGGTCCCATGAGAATCATCCACGACCAAGAGTGCGCCAAATTCATCGCACAATGTGCGAATTGCTGGCAAGTCCGCAATGTCGCCTTCCATCGAAAAGACACCGTCGGTCACAACCCAAATCGTTCCAGTCATTGAACTGTTTGCGCGCGCCTCGGTCAATTTTTCGCGCAGCGATACAGGATCATTATGCCTATAGACACCGCGAAGCAAGCCCTTCTTGATGGAGACGGCCAAACGAATTCCGTCGATGATCGATGCGTGGTTCAACTCGTCGGAAATGATGATGTCGCCTGGTTCGCAAAGCGTTGGAAAGATCGCTTCGTTTGCATTCCAACAACTCGTGAATGTGTACGCGGCTTCGACGCCATAAAAACGAGCGATGCGATCTTCCAGTCTTTCGTGACAGTCGAATGTTCCGCAAATGAAACGCACACTTGCAGTGCCCGCGCCATATTTACGAATGCCTTCAATTGCAGCATCGACCACTTCTGGATGATTCGCCAAGCCGAGATAGTTGTTCGAGCAAAGACACACAACTTCGCCACGGCCTCGAATGCGCACGGTCGCATCCATCGGACCTTCGATTGTCTGCAGGTGCTTCAATTGCCCACTCTTGCGCAGTGAATCGAGAATCTCATTTGTGCGGGATGGGAAAGTTGTGTGTGCCATCGTGGTCATCTCATAAGCATATCGCTCGCGACTCTCCGCCACGCATGGTTAGTGCGCAGAAGTCTTCGCATACCGACCTGCGATCCTGGGCAAGAGATATTGGCTGAATGCTGTCTGCAGCGTGTGCGTTGCATTCCAACCCCAATCGCGCCGAGCAGCAGAATCATCGCATGTTTCTGGCCACGAATCGATGATCGATTGCCGCCCTAAATCGGGTTCGAAGGTGATGACGGTCTTGGGAAAAGCTTGTCGTACAAGGCTTGCGAAGTCTTCCGCGCTTGGCGAGAAACTGGCAACGTTGTACACCGAGCGCTTCAGATTTTTCTTCGGCGCGAGCATCAAACGCACAGTTGCGTCGATCGCTTCAGGCATTGTCATGAATGGGATGCGCGAATCAGGTCGAACAAAGCAGTGATACTCCCGCCCTGCTGCTGCTGCGTGAATCATCTCGGGGCCGTAATCGCTTGTCCCCCCCGAAGGCATTGTCTCCGCCGAGATAATGCCTGGAAATCGAATCGAACGAAAGTCCACAGGATTTTCAAATCGATCCTTTGCAAGCTTGCGGTAATGATGGTCGTAGTACCGACCCAAATGCTCTCCAGTCAACTTATTGCACCCGTACATCGTGTGAGGATCACAGAATTTTCCTTCGCTGATCGCTCCCGCTGCGTGCTTCGTTGCAAGATCGGGAAGGCCATACACGGCGATCGAGCTTGGGAAAAAGAAACGCACCGTGCGTCCGTGCGATCTTGCTTGTTCTGCCGCAAGATGCAGCAAGTTGAGAGTTCCACCAACATTCACTTGATGCGCAGTCTCTGGTGCGAATTCGCTGCGAGTCGAAAGAAGCGCGGCCAAGTGATAGATCTCAGAAATCTCATACATCGCCAAGAGACGCTCAAGAAGCGCGTGATCGCAAACATCACCTACATATGTATGGTCGCACTGTTCACGAATCTCCGGCGCAAGTTCGCGAATATCGACTGCGATGATCGCTGGATGTGCATCGCCTCCCACCGAAGAGTTACTTGAGCGAGCGGCATTGAGAGCCGACAATAATCCATGGCCCATTTCTCCACCGGCGCCTGTGACCAAAATTGCAGTTGTGCGTTGCTGCCCCGTGGGCGAAGCGTGATGTGTGTTTGAATTCGATATAGGAAGCATTCGCACTGAAGATATATGCAAGAAGCAAATCGATGCGGTTTACAAAACGCACCCCTGCTTCAACAGCAAATCGCGCGTCGCATTCGTTCCAGCTACTTCGCTGACCTTCTCGCCTTCAAACTCCACGCCGACCCAGCCGCGATATTGCGCATCTCGAACAATTCCCATCATTCGTGCGAAATCGATGGTGGTTTCTTCCCCCAACGCGTTGAATTCATAACTCTTCGCACTGACCGATTTCGCAAATGGCATCATTGCTTTCACTCCCGCATATCGATCAGCCTTTGTTCCGTCGGCGCAGGTGAAATTTCCAAAGTCAGGAAGCGTTCCACAATTTGCTGCAGTCGTCGCACGGATAACCGATGCAACCCACTCGCCATCACACGAGAGTCCGCCATGGTTTTCGACGATGACATTCAATTTCATCGGTGCTGCAAGCGCACAAAGTTGGCGCAATCCATCCGAGCAACGCTCGGCTTGTTCTGTCACACTTCCAACACTGCGCGCGTTGACGCGAATCGAATGGCATCCCAAAGTTGCTGCCGCATCAAGCCACCGCTGATGCGCCTTGACCGCCTTGCGCCGCGCCGCAACATCTGGATCGCCTATATCACCTTCTCCGTCACACATAATCAGCACGCTAGTGACACCGATGTCATCAGCGCGCTTTTTCAATTCTGCAACCCACGAACCATCCATCGGCAAACTTTTATAGAACGTATTGACATACTCCACCCCCATCACGCCGCAGTTTTTATGTGCGAAGGATGCGAAGTCTAAAGGCGCCAACTCGCCACTCTTCAACATTCGGTGAAATGACCATTGTGCAACGCTGACCCGATTGGAAATTGCGTTATTCGCTGGAGCAATAGGGATGGCAATGGGTTGACTTTGCGCAAGGGCATCATTCATGTTGGCCCCAAGTGAACCGACGGCACCAACTGCGAGCATTTGAAGAATTGCTCGGCGGGAAAAGTCATTGGACATGGGCTAGAAATTTCAAAGAAGTTCGAGACATAATGGAATAGAATAACGAACAAT
>CAJCCX010000134.1 GCA_903961015.1 uncultured bacterium | reverse complement strand
GCGATGCGTTCAACGATCAGTTCGGATTCGGTATTTAGAATTTGCTCGCTCGCATCGAGTTCTTCTGCGCCGTCAAGAAAGCGGCCAATGTGCGTACGGGTGTTTCCGATAGAAATGGCGAGGATTGCAGTCACGAAGCGAGTATAGGGGCGGACGACGATGCGACGAGAGTCGCAAGTCCGCATTCGCGGCGCAGGAGTTGGACCAATGCAGCATTCGCTCGCGTTGCAATCGGTCCGATCATTCCGCAACCAACCGAATGTCCATCGAGCGATGTCACTGCTGAAAACATTCTGCGGCTTGCAGTCAAGATAATTTCTGATGCGCCGCGCAAATCTTCTTCGCAGATTGGTCGAACGGAGCAGGGAATGCCGGCATGGACGCACGCTTCAAGCAATCGAGTGCGCATCACGCCATTGAGAATCTCTGGCGTTGTGTCCACCGGCGGCGTGACAAGTTGTCCGCGTACGACGGCGAAAACATTCGATGTCGTTCCTTCGCTGACGAATCCACTGCGAACAAGAATCGCTTCTTCGTTTCCAGTTGGCGCAACAGCAAGCATGGGCAGCAAATTGCCCAGAAGAGCAGTGGATTTGATTTCGCAGCGATGCCACCGTTCGTCCTGAACCACGGCGCACGCAGCGGTCGTGGGCGTTTCGAGCTCTTCAATACCGCCACACTCCGATGCGCATGCAAAGACAGTCGGCACGAGTCCCTTTGGCGGCATATGTGTCCGCGTCGGTGCAGCGCCGCGCGAAACTTGCAAGTAGATCGATGCGTTTGGCCATCCGTTTTTCTCGATCAGCGCATTCGAGATCGATTGCAGTTGCGTAGCGTCGAATCCTTCAATGCGAGTCAGCGCAAGACTGCGTGCAAGTCGCGCGATATGCAGATCCATTCCAACCGGCCCTCCGCCGAAAAAACGAACGACTTCATAAACGCCGTCTCCAAAGAGAAAACCTCTATCAAAGACGCTGATCTTGGCATCTTGCGCATTGACGAGTCGACCGTTGAGCCATACTTGCATTGGAAGACTTTACATCGTCACGGGGGCGCAAACTTGTTCATCGAATAAACAAATTCAGTGACGCACCCTTGGTTGCGGGCAAATCGTAATGCTGCAGCCTTACTATCTGCCCGTAAACCTTGGCCTGCAAACCGAGGCAGCAACACCGCGCAAGGTCACTTCACGTTGTCGCGGGCTCGGACAATCGCGCTGATTCGTGCTAGGTCGAGTTCGTTGGACCACAATCCGTCCACTTTGAGGGCGCTGCCAACAATGATCGCGTCGGCGCTACGGAAAATCCGTGCGAGATTTTCTGGCGTCGCTCCGCTGCCTGCAAGGACTGGCAACTTTGTGGTCGCACGAGCCATCGCAAGCTCTGCCGAATCTGGTTCGACGGCGGTTTCGGTCCCAGTCACGATCATCCCGTCCGCTTGGAAGAACTCCGCCGCACGCACCCAAGCAGCCATATCCAAGTCCGCCGTCAGTGCATGAGAGGAGTGTTTCTTGCGTAAATCAGCGTAAATCTTGATCGATTCTGCCCCGAGGCGTTTGCGCTCGCGCAGCAATTCTCCAGCACATGCGTTGGCCAACAATCCTTCGTCGGCAACCGCTGCGAAGACAAATCCTTCTGCACGAACAAAAGACGCGCCTGCTGCGTGCGCTACGGCAAGCGCCGCAAGATTTGCGCCAGAAAGAATTTGAACGCCAACAGGAATGTTGACCGCGTTCACGACCGCCGCAGTCGCCACTGCGAATGCCGCAACAGTGTCCGCTCCAGATGCATCAGCAAGGTATGGCCGATCGTGCATGTTCTCGACGATCAATGCGTCGAAGCCTGCGGATTCCAATTGCCGCGCTTCGGCGACGGCCTTTGCGACGATTTCCGCTGGTCGCATGTTGGACGAAGGCGTGCCAGGGAGCGCGCGAAAGTGGACCATTCCAATGAGAGCGTGCGCACGGCCGAAAAGAAACTTGTGATCATTGAGAGTCGCGTTCAATTTGCATCCTTTGCGTTTTGGGGATCATCCATTGCTCGAGCGGTATCGATCCACTCTGGTGATTCAATGATCTTGATGAGCTCAGAATTGATCTTGCGCACAGTTTCAATATCGAGATCTTTGTTCAGCCCAAACCCGACGAATCCTCGGATGACCTCAGTCGGAAGGACAAGGAGTTGGGAATCCCCACGAATTGAGAGTAACGAACGCAGTTCGTTGGTCGGATGCAGAAAGCCCTCGATTTCATTACTTTCAAGCGCGGCGAATGCATCGTCTGGAGTGATGTAAATCCGTGGCATAACACCAAGTTTGTTGGCAACATATCGGCTGTTTGGACGCTCGATGATGCCTACAAGGTTTGACTTCATACTTTTGATGGATTTGAAGTATGGAGTCAACTGTCCAACAGTCAGGGTCGCAACGATCGTCGCAGAAAAAATTGCTACAAGAATGATGGAGATGAAAATCCAAATTCCGCCCACCAGTTTTCCCGCCCGAGTTTTCGGTACAAAGTCTCCGTATCCAACTGTGCTGAGAGTGCTGATCGCCCACCACAAGCCGTTCACGAATGAGTCTTTGTTTGCGAAATGAGCTGGATTATTCTTTTTCTCGACGAGACGGATAACGCTCCCCGAAATCACCGTGGCAATCAGCATAAAAATCAGCCAGACCAAGACATCGAAAGTCATGACTCGTTTGATGATGGTTCGAGGAAGAGTGACTCCTCGAGTATGAGTGACAAGTGAATATCCGCCAGCATCAAACGGCTGAGAAAAATCGCAAATATTGTTTTGGACTGCATTGATTTCGACGCCGCTGGCAAAGACATCAATTGACTTATCAGTTTTATATGAGTTGAGTTCAAGAGAATTGAGTTCTTCAGATTTATAACCCTTCAATTGATATTGAAGACCAGCCTGTTTCGCAATTTTGTCCCAGAGTTGAATCGCAGGTCCAGTCCAAGTCCCATCTGACTGCTGCCAGGAATAAGGTCTGCGCGTTGTCGTGCCAACTTGCAGAATTCTCGGAGTGGTTGCCGATACTGCCGCCGGCGTACTTTCCGCTGGCGTACTTGCCGCTGGCGTACTTGCCGCTGGCGTACTTGCCACAGGCGTGGACTGTGCAAGCGCGAAAGCTATAAAAAACTCAGCAATCATGATTGAGCGCAAGATACGCCGACAAGCAAGATGTGGTGGTACTTTGCAAGAGTGACCAATCCAATTCAATTGACTGATTCTGCATCAAACACACTTGTTATTGAACCGGATGCAGGGTGCGTCGCGACGAGTTGGCGGGTCAATGACCGCGAAGTGCTCGCATTGCCATCGCCTCGCGAAGAATTTTTGCGTGCGTCGCGCACAGGCGGAGTGCCTTTGCTTTATCCATATGCCAATCGCTTGCGCAGCGATCATTTTCAAGTTGCGGGACGCGCGGTCAATCTTTCAGTTGATGCGAAATTGAAGCGCGATTCAACAGGATTGCCAATTCACGGATTACTGCTGCGATGGAGCGAATGGAATTTGAATCAGCCATCGCCAAGTCGTCTTGAAGCGTCGATTCGATGGAGCGATCACCCAACATTGATGGCTGCATATCCATTCGCTCACACACTGAAAGTGATCTGGGAAGTCGCACGCGATTCATCCGCTGCGACATTGACCGTGACCACGATCATCGAAGCGGATCACGGTCAGGCAGTTGCGATCGCATTCGGTTGGCATCCATATATGGCGGTTGCTAATGCGGCGTCTGCGCAAATCGAACTTCCTCGCCG
>CAJCCX010000133.1 GCA_903961015.1 uncultured bacterium | reverse complement strand
GTGGGAACTGCATCAATATTATTTGGCAATTGGCTCGCAGAGGTCTCCCAATCAAGTCCAAGAAGTTCTTTGCGCAACTTGGGATAGTCAGGCCCATTTGTTTGAATTTTCTTCTGGACTTCACTGGGGAGTTTATTAAAAATCTTTGGAATTTCCCTCAATGAGAGAAGTGTTGCAATCGACTTTGGGTACTCGTTCACCAATCGTCGGATGTACAGTTCGGACGAGATCGGATCGCCCATGAATTCATACCACCCAGCCTCCGAAAGAATTTTTGTGGCCTCAGATTCATAGATTCGCACAAGAAGCGCATCGGCACCCACTCTTTGTGCGGTGATGGGATCAAGTGCTTGCAATTCCTTCAGCCGAGCACTTGCTTCGAAGAGGCCTTTAGCGTCGTACTTTGGCCCTTTGTATGCCCCACAAAGTGAATATATGAGGCGCAATCTTGCCTTTTCCACATTCATGGAGCGAGGATAATTCTGCACAAAGAGGTCATATGCTTCGGCTGCCAACTGCAAATTTCGTTTACGAAAATAAAAGTCCGCCAACTCCATTCCAGCTTGTTCTGCCAACTGACTTCCTGGCAGTCGCTCCTGAATTCTGATCAAGATTTCTTGTGCTTCATCATCCGCATTCAGCCAGCGAAAAGTCCCAAAGAACTTCTTGCGTAAACCATTGGCATACGCCTTGGCAATCTCAAATTCTCGCTGCAGCGCAATGACAAACACATCACTCCCTGGATATCGCTTTGCAAGATCCTCATAATCGAAGAGTGCTGTGTACTCATCACCTTTTGCAAGCAACGCATCACCTTTCAGAAGCAGTGCATGTGCACGCAGCGGATCGGCTGGAAAACGATCAAGCCAACCGGTTGCAAGATTGTAAGCCCGTGACGCATCTCCTCTTGCAAGTGCGAGTTGAGCTTGACGCAACTGGTTCGCGGGGCTCTCTGGATCAGAATCTGCTGGAGGAATCCATCGGTCATCAGATGAAAGTTTCAGGTCGCCTTGCGCAAACGCTCCGCTTGTAATCGCAACGACAATGCACAACATTCCGCAGAAGGCGGTGAATCTTTGAAAGGAGTTGGCTTGATTTGCCACAGTTGCAAAGATTCTACGCATATTTTTTCTGATCCGTCGAGCGGTTATCGCGACTCAGACAAGCCCCATCATCTTGTGGTGTTGGGTATTGAAGTGCACGAGTGATCGTGTGTCTTAAAGAACTGGTCCGGTCAGATCGATAAAGCGGACGCTGATGTCTTTGACCCATCTGAAATAAAAATCAGAATCTCTCTTGCATGAATTGTAAATCGTGATGTATATTCAATCCATCTTCATCTAAGGATGGATGAAGAGATCGGCACGACAAGGATCGTTGTGCTTGATAAGTTCAAAACAGGTCAAGGAGAGACCAAGATGACAAATGCAAAACCCAGCGTAAGTACGACAAGAACGACCAGAAGTTCTGGTGTAACTGTTTCTTCGAAAAAGGCAAGGACGTCGGTGATTCAATCGCCAATACCCAAGTCAGCGAAGGCGACATCGCGGCCCGCGAAAGTCGCGGTTGTCAAATCATTGGCTGCAAAATTGCCTAAAACAGTTGCGCCTGCGAAGGTAAGCGCTGAATCACTTTGGAAACAGTATGGAATTGTTCGAAAGGATCCCAGTCGCGCCGAAGAGCGCAATCAGATCCGAAACGAATTGATGACTCGATATCACCATCTCGTTCGATACACAGCAGAACGAATGCGCACACGGCTTCCATCGGAAGTGGAAGTGGACGACTTGATTTCTGCAGGTCTCTTTGGACTGATGGACGCAATCAATTCATATGACCCTTTGCGTGGCATTAAGTTTGAGACATATTGCCCGCAGCGAGTGCGAGGAGCAATCTTTGACGAGTTGCGTCAGATGGATTGGGTCCCAAGACTTGTTCGTTCGCGCACATCTCGAATGGATCGCGTTCGTAAGCAGATTGAAATGTCGAAGGGACGTCCAGCAACGGATGAAGAACTCTTGGCACATCTCGATGTCAGCCCCGAGGAGTTCGAGAAGATCAATCGCGATTCGCGCCCCGTTGGGATCGTGAGTCTCAATAAGAAATGGTCGGATGCGGATTCTTCTGGTGAAGCGCGCGAGATTGATGTCGCTCAAGAACCAGGCGATACGGATGCATTCCAGACGCTTCAACGCCAAGACTTGCAAACGCTCTTGACTCGCGGTCTGACTCGTTCCGAGAGATTGATTGTGATTTTGTACTACTACGAAGAATTGACGATGAAAGAAATTGGCGTGACGCTCGATCTTTCGGAAAGCCGTGTCAGTCAAATGCACTCATCGATTTTGGCTCGGCTGAAATCGCAAATGAAGCACCGATTGAAAGAAGTCAGCGAAGAGTAAATCGCTTATTTCTTTGGTGTCGTCGTAGTCAAAGCACCGGTAATGGGTCGAATGTAAATGTTCATACATTCAAGAGAAGATCCGTGGCTCTGAATTGCGATTGGGCCAGTCGCAGCAACGCCAGGCAGGGTCGCACCTGGAATCACAGCTTTATTATTGAGCAGAACTTTCATTTCCTCTCCTTGCATCGTGATGCGAAAGCGATTCCACGATCCGATGGGCGCATCAGCTTTCATCTTGGGAGTGCACGCGGCGCGAATGGCGGGGGACATTGATTGATCGGTGCGGTATCCCCAAATTTCGCCGCTTCCTGCTGGCCAATTCCACATATTCACTTGGCTCTTCGAATCGCCGCGCACATAGATGCCGCTATCCCACTCTTCAATTTCCATTGTTTGCGGCTTTCCTTCAGCGTCATTCTGTTCACTGCCATCTGCGGCGAGCAGAGGTCGTTGCATTTTGCCCTGCGAATTGCCAACCCATCGCCAGTCGATGACGAATTCGAAGTCACCAAACGATTCGTTGGTCCACAGATGACTCCCCTTGCCGTCATATGAAAGCGTGTCATCGTTCAACTTCCAATGACCAGAAAGTCCAGGATCTTCGTGCCAAGCTTTCAAGCCATCTTTTAAGAGATATGTGAAACCCTCGTCGGCAACTGCACATTGATCCGCAGAAATCGGAGGCTCGGTTGCTGGCAGGGGTGTGAGTCGAATGTTGCGAAAGCGAATCGGAGTTCCTTCGCTTTCCAAGCAGATGTAACCCTTGCGCGGATTGATGTTCGATGCACCGCTCACTTCGACTCCATTAACAGCAAGAGTCAAGCGCCCATGATCAGCCTTGACGGTGTAATGATTCCACTCGCCTTTCCCTTTGGTCATGCGCGCAGAAGGAAGGCAGCGACTCCATCCAGCTGGATGCGGCCGATCGGGAGTCATGGTTGATCCGTGAATATTAAAAATGTCGCCTTGGCCCGTGTAAAGCAGCCGTCCTTCTTTGTCTTTGACGTCAGGCGTGAGCATGATCTGCACTTCGATCGAGCGCGTAAATGGAACGCCTACCGCTGTGATGCCGTCGCTCCAAATGAAAAGTCCTGCGTTGCCAGGTTCTTGTTCGTGCATCCAATCCATATCAAGTGTGAAGTTTTCGTACATCTGCGCCGTGCGCAAAACGCCCGTGGGAACTCCAGAGCACAAGATGTATGGAACACCATCATCACCTTGCTTGGCTGTCCATGTTTCGCTCGAGCAATTGACATTCACCCAGCCGGAAAGATCTTTCCCGTTGAAGAGCATGGTTGGTTCTGGT
>CAJCCX010000132.1 GCA_903961015.1 uncultured bacterium | reverse complement strand
TAGGCAGCGAAATTCTCGTTTCTGGCCCCAACGGAAAACGATTTGTTCTGCCTGTCAATCATTCAGATCATGATTATATTTTTATGGCAACCGGAACAGGCATCGCTCCATTCCGTGGAATGATTCACGAGTTGCTTGTTGGGCCTCCCGCCGGCTCGCCCGCTCACGCGAAGTGGTCGGGCCCATGCCAAAGTAAAATCCATCTGGTGATGGGCGCTCCGTATCGAACCGACTTGCTCTACGACAGCTGGTTGCGCGATCTTGCAAGCACGCATCCGAATTTTACGTATCACACGGTCATCAGTCGTGAACCACTCCAACAGACTGGACACGGACCGCATACGCATCATTATGTAGAAGCGCGGTTGGATTTTTTCAAACCACTCTTGGAATCCAATCGAACTCTCATCTACGCATGTGGCTTGGCGGGAATGCAGGTTGGGATTTTCAAGGCTCTCGCAATTGCTGGACTTGGCAATCCATTTTTGACCGTACACGAGGAGATCGCTGAGGTCGCACCGTCCGAGTGGACCACGGAGCAGATCAAACGCCGAGTGCGGCCGACGCATCGGTGCATGCTCGAGGTGTATTAAGAAATCGTTGTGAGGAATTAGTTTTTCAACGGTTTTTCCGCTCCCAACTCCATCCAAGTGGGGCGATAACGACAGAAAATCACTTCTTTTTGTCCTCGCATCGAATGCGGTCGATACTAGAATCGAAGATCACTCATGGCAGACGATTCTGGCGAATGGACAAGTGCAGAAGCTCGCGTTGAACGCGCGCGCGGTTTGTTCCAATCAGGAAAACTTGAAGAAGCTGCGACCCAACTTCGGCGCGCGCTTGCGACCGAACCAGATCGTGGCGAGTGGCATCACAATCTTGCCGTGACACTTGATGCGCTAGGTCGACATCCCGAAGCGCTTGCTTCCTATGAGCGCGCGATCGAACTTCTTCCAAATCATGCCCACGCTCTTCTTGGCGCAGCGCAAGGATCTATTCGCACAGGACACCCTGATCAATGCGTTCGATATTGCGAGCGCGTGTCAAAGATCGATTCCAAACTGGAGCCTGGATATTCGATGAGAATCATGGCACTTGGGATGTTGAATCGATTTGAGGAAGCCGAGTCTGTGTATTTTCTTGCACAACAATATTTGAGTGAAATGCCTTTGTGTTTGGTCGAGATGGCGAATGTTCTTGCGCAACAAGGAAAGTTCGAGCGGTCAATCTGGTGTTATCGCGAAGCCATGTCGCAGAATCCAAAACTCCTTGCAGTAAAGACTCGACTTGGAATCGTCTTTCTTCGAGCGGGACAATTGGAATCCGCCCATCAGGTCTTGATACAAGCACTGCGCGAGCTCCCTGGAGATTCCGCCACATTGCTTGCACTGGGTCGCACGCTTGAAGGCTTGGGACGCATCATTGAAGCAGAAGAAAAGTATCGAAGAATTATCGAACTCGAACCTGCCAACCATGCTGCGCATATTCGACTTGGCGATATCGCTCTGCGCGCAGGTCGATTAGACGAAGCGCGCTCGGCATATTCACTTGTGATCACCCTTGGCGTAACGGATGCAGCCGTGCGATTGCGCTTGGTGGAAGCCCTTTCGCGATTGAACTTGCGCAACGAGGCAGGCCGACATCTTGAAGAACTCTTTGGCCGCGCACATATCCCCACCAATTCACCAGTTGTTGAAGATGCGTCGATTGCGCTGGGCGCTGCAGGAACTGCAATTGACTGCGGCCGACCAACGGTGGCAATTCGAATTCTCACCGCTTCGCTGAAACGACATGCGAAGGACGAACGACTTGTGCGAAGACTCGCGCGGGCTCAGTTCGAATCAGGAGATCGCGTTGGAGGTCGTCGCACGACGCGTCAGATGCTTGCACTCAACAGAAACTGCATGGAGACTCTGCACAATATCGCGCTTGATGCGATGACTCATGGACAACTTCGCCGAGCATCTGCAGCGATTGCTCGCGGATTGAAATTGCAACCTGCAGATCATGGACTGCGCCGAATTCGCCTGCGAATCGTGGGGATTCGCATCAAAGAATATCTTCGATCGACTTCGCGTCGAATCGAGAATGCAGTCAAGTGGATTGCCGATCGAATCAAATCGATCAAACGACCGATCAGTTTGCGGCGTTCGTGAAAGGCAGCAGCGCCATAAATCGCGCGCGCTTGACAGCCTGTCCAAGCATCGACTGATCTCCAGCGGACATCTCCAAACGCTTTCGCGAAAGAAGTTTTCCGTTTTGGGTCATCGCGCGGCGAAGCTCATCCACCTGCTTGTAATCGATGAAGAGACGACCCTTTGCATCTTTTTGGCGGCGAATGACTGGAGGAGGAGGTGCTTGAAATTGAGACATGTTTTCTTTCCACGGCGCAATACGCCGACCGCGAATCATTCCGTCTTGGGCTTATGCGGTTTCGCACCAAGAAGTTCGCCACGGACCCCACAGGTGAGGGCTTCCAGAACATCTGGAAGCAGCGAGTCGTATAGGGTATCCGATCCTTCGCCGAATGCCAAGCCCTGACCAGTCCCAACGCCCTCCCCAATGCCGCGAACCCTGATTTTATCTGATCTGCACCTTGGATTGCCTGATGTTCCCTGCGGTCGACCCCCGCGAACGCCAGAAACACTCGCCCCCCTTTTTCAAGCAAGCGATCGTGTCATTTTGAATGGTGATACGGCTGATATTCACCACAGATATCACCGAGATCAAGCGCTGAAGTTGCTCGATGCGACGTTGAATCTTGCTGCGCGCAGTGGCGTTTCTGTGACGTGCATCAATGGCAATCACGATTATGACCCAGCGCAATTGGACTTTGTCGATCTCTTCGACGGAGCAATCGTCGTGACACACGGTCATGCGTTCAGTGATTCGATGTTGCCGTGGACTCCAGCGCACAAGATCATCAGTCGAACTCTCTTTGCAGCGCGGGAGCGAAATGAAAAAACATTAGAAGGCTTTCTCTCCGCCGCAGGTGAAGCATCTATGTCGCAGTGGAATGAACCCGTGACATACACAGAGCCGACCGCGCTGATTTCGATTGGGCTCAATCCATTTCGAGTCGCGAAAGTGGTCGCATGGTGGAGAAAATATCCGCGTGAAGCCGCGCACTTTATAGATCGATTTCGTCCTGCGGCGCAACTGTTGGTTTGCGGACACTCGCACCGCGCAGGTTCTTGGATGACTGGTGCCACCCCCAGCAGTACGCGAAGACATGTCATAAACACTGGTGGATTTACATTTCCATCATCGCCGCGCGCTGTGATGATCGACGATTCCTCCAAGGAAATTACCGTTGAATTGCGTGCGATTCGTCACCGAGGTGGGCGTTATGAACTTGCTGCACGCGAAAGCGCAAGCTGTTGGCGCATCCAAAGGCCTGCATCGGATACGCGTTGAATGTCGATGTTTGTGTCGAAGCCTGCGCTGACCATCGCGCGCGCCAATGTTTCTGTTGCGACATTTCCCGCTGAGCCGGGCGCATATGGACAACCACCCAATCCGGCGACGCTCGAATCGAAAGACCGAACGCCAATTTCCAAAGCACGCAATGCGCATGTGATCGCTTGACCGTGCGTGTCGTGCAAATGCAGAGTCGTTTTACTTGGTTCGATTATGCGTGCAATGGCTTGATAAAGCCGCGAGATCGAATCTGCATCCGCGACGCCAATCGTGTCACCAAGATCGATTTCGTCGACACCCATTTCTAGAAGTCGTGCGCATACTGCAACGACTTGCGCAGGATCGACTGGACCGTCGTATGGACATCGAATGATGCAACTGACATATCCGCGCACGGGTTTCCCAGTCGCTTTCGCGCGCGATACAACGGGAGCGATGCGCGCAAGTACTTCATCCACCGATCCATTTGTATTACGTGTGCTGAATCCCTCCGTCGCAGAGACAAAGACCGACACTTTGTCGACGCATGCTTCGAGCGCATCTTCGAGCCCGCGTTCGTTTGGCACAAGCGCCGAATAGATCGTTCCAGTGCGACGCGTGATGCCGCGCATGACTTCGGATGCATCGCCAAGTTGCGGAACCCACTTTGCGCTGACAAAGCTGGTCACTTCGATCTCTGGAAATCCCGCAGCGGAGAGTTGATCGACAAATTGAATCTTGGTTGCAGTTGGAATTCGGACAGATTCGTTTTGCAAGCCATCGCGAGGACCAACTTCTGTGATGCGCACCTTGGGTCGATCGGTGGTCATGACTTCTTCTCGACACTGCGCTTGGATGAAGCTTCAAATTTCCGTTGCTCTTCTCGAGCAGCGCGCCGAAAAAGAATGAGTGCAAAGACTGTAACTCCCACCGAAAGTATTGCGGCGGCGATAAACAAGATCACATCTGGTGTGAATGCCCATTCGTTTTCAGTGATTGCCTGGGGGTTCATGCGTGGGGGTTTATGCGGGGGGGTTTATGTCTGGGGGGTTCAGAGTTGCTTTCCAAAAGTTTCACGCTCAACTGGATTCTTCACCACCGCCAATTCCGCCTGAACAGTTGCGCGTTCGGGACGACCATCAGCGGCAATGATCAACTCCGTTCCCGCAGACGAATAGGCATAACGAACAGTTGCAAATCCCACGCATGCTGCACCAAGCATTGGGCTCATTGTGCTGCTTGTGACAACGCCAACTTCATCACCAATCGACCCTTCGTTGCCGACCGCAAAAATTTGCGCACCTTCAATGGGAAGTGAATCTGACTTCATGCGAAACGCGCGAACGATTTGCTTCGGCTTGCCCAAACTGTTCATGCGCGCAACAACTTCTTGCCCCAAATAACACCCCTTGGTAAAAGAAACGCGCCGATCAATCAGCCCTGTTTCGTGAGGCAAACTTGCTGGACCGAAGTCGACTTCGAAGAGCGGCGTTCCACCTTCAATACGCGCCATATTGAAAGCATGCCATCCGCATGGTCGACCGCGACGTTGCCCGCCTTGCAAAAGATCGTGAACACAGAGCAGTGAATTCCACAATGCGAGCGCACCGGTGCGTTCAACAAATATTTCGATTCCACAAACGCCACACGTGTCGACTCGAGCAAGCACGCACGAGATGTCACCAATCGAAGTTGCGACGCAAGTATGAAGTGATGCAAGCGTTTCGACGGCTTGCGCATTCACACCTGCAAGCTCTAGCAAATGAAGCGTTTCCGGACCGTGCACTGCAAGGCGATAGTCGCGACTTGAAACATTGACAATCGTCACATCTTCAGCAAAAACAAAGTTCGTAAGAGTTGTTGCCGTATTCGCCGCAACAGCACCAGCACAGTCGATCAGAATACGATCGCCGATTTCGCACAGCAACAGATCTGCTTCGATGCGACCTTTGCGATTCAACCAGAACGCTTCACGCGTTTGTCCCACAGAAATTCCTTTTATATCTTGCGTCAACATACGCTGAAGGAACTCGACTCGGTCGCGACCACAAATTTCCAAAGTCCCCTGCTGCGGCTGATCGCACAGCGCTGCGCCTCTGCGAATCGCTGCATATTCCGTCTCGACTCGGTCAAAGACACCAACGATTTCTGCGCTAACTCCCCAAGGAATCCATGCAACTTGAGCGGCGTGGGTGGCGTGTGGGGAGTCTGCGGATCCACGAGCATCGCCTGCTGCAGTCGCACGCCGAGCGGTTTCACCAATGGAAAATTCGTCATGTCGTGCGCGCAGCGGTGACTCGGAGTGAAAGGATGCAGAACTCATTACTGAATCATAGACTTGTGTTATGAACTATGAACTTCTCAAGCGTCTCTGTGAAACGGCCGGAATCCCAGGACGCGAAGAACGTGTGCGTGCGCTCGTCCAAAAGGAAATCAAAGGACTTTTCGACACAACGACAACCGATGCGATGGGATCGCTGATTTGTACAAAGAAAGCCACGCGAAAGAAAAAAGGTGTTGCAACCAAGCGCGTTCTTATCGCGGCCCACATGGACGAAATCGGATTTTACGTTCGTCACATCGACGAGCAGGGATATCTCTGGCTGAATCCCGCTGGAGGATTCGATCCACGCAATCTTTTTTCTCGCCGAGTGATGGTGATCACCGACCACGGAGATTTTCAAGGCGTCTTGAACCCTGGAGGAAAGCCGATCCATATTTCCAACGATGCTGAACGCAACAAAGTTCCTGGAACAGAAGAGTTTTTTATAGATCTCGGCCGCGATCCAGCGGAAGTTCGCAAGATTGCGCAAGTCGGCGACTTCGTCGTGATGCACGAGCCTTTCTTCGAGACTCCGCTGAAAGTTGTTTCGAAAGCAATTGACAATCGAATGGCAGTTTTCACGGCAATCGAAGCAATTCGACGCCTCGCCAAGTCACGCGCTGGTCATTCGTGCGACATCGTGGTTGCATTCACAACGCAAGAAGAAGTTGGACTTCGTGGAGCGCAAGTCGCAGCGAATGCGGCAGGCGCAGAAATCGGCATCGGACTTGATGTGAATCTTGCATGTGATACACCCGGTATTCCAGACAATCAACGCGTCACCAAGCAAGGTCTCGGCGTCGCAATAATGATCCAAGATTCATCGATGATTTCGGATATCGAACTTGTGCGACAATCATGTGCACTTGCAAAGAGACACCGCATCGCGCATCAAAGAGCTGTCCTTCCACGCGGCGGACAAGATGCTGGCGCGATTCAGCGATCAGGACATGGCGCTCGATGTATCGCATTCGGACCTGGCACGCGATACATCCATACTGTGACCGAAATGGTTCACAAAACGGATCTTGAAGCGACGATCGAATTGCTTGCGGTTCTGCTGGGCGATCTCTGATCGCTCATCATTCGCGAGGTGGCGAACAAAGGGATCCCCAATCATCGACATATCCATGTTCAGTGATGACATGCAGGAATGCTGGAACAAGTTCGCCAAGTGCGACAAGGGAACGATCGACTGCGATTCGATTTTGATTGCCACCATACGAAGCCGCTCCCAAAGTCAATTGATGAACAGTCAATCCGATTCGCTCCAACAAACCAGCGAGAAATCCTGCGTCATCAGCAGGAATTTCTAGGCTGCGACTCGCCGGCGAATTCCCACTGGTCATCCCAAGAGCTTGTGTCAGATATGGATCATTCCACATCAATGGAGCATTCACGCGCAGAGTGCCGAGCAACTTTGGCATGATGCTGTCAAGATCCCACTGAATGACTTGGCGAGCAAATGATGCAGTCGCTTCTCGTTGCGCAAGCGGCGCGCCAAGCAGCGCACTCCATCTGCCGAAGAGCGCACCCGCAGATGCCCAGAGTTCGATCAACTTCGTGTCGTGTTCATTTACAGAACGAGACTCTGACATCGCAAGCCATGTCAATGATCGATGCACACGGATACGAGCATCTTCATACAAATGAGCTTGCGCATATGAATCGCGGCGAAGTTTCCAAAGACTTCGCAAAACTTCTGCACGCATCGGCGCGAGTTCGGTCGGTACGTTCGCACTTGCAGTTCGATTAGGGTCGATATTCATTGGAACTCCTACACAACCTTATTTGAAATCGGAATTGGACTGATCGATTCTCGTGCAGGGAAACATCGATATGCGATCCACCAACCAAGTATTGTAAATGTCAATCCCATAAGAAGGTTCACGCCGCCAATCAAGAGTCCGGTCAGCAAGGAGTGGCGCATCGCCTCGACAATCTCGATCGAGAGCGTGCTCATTGTGGTCAATCCTCCGGCGAAACCGAAAACAAGTAAACGTTCAAGAGTCAATCTTCGTGAAGGCTCATGGAGCGCCACGCCATTTGCGTCCAAAGAGCAAAGCCAGCGGAACGCAAATCCTGCAAAACCAGTTCCAATCATATTGACGAGCGCAGTCGCGGTCCAGATTGGAAATCCAATTATTGGAGCAAGAAATTGCACAAATATGCGAATGCCAGTGCCCACGAACCCGCCGCATGCGATGCCGAGCAAGCCGGACATGTGATGAGTGATTCGTCGACCTGCAAGCGGGATGATTGCTGCGGTCGAAATTGCACTTCGAGCCACAAACATCGCAGCGAAGACAGAACTGATCCAAGCAATGAGCGGACCGCCGATCATGGTTCCCACCGCAACAGTGACTGCCGCACGACGTCGGTCGGCAATCCATTGCACGACAATATCAACGCACATGGTACTAAATGTTGTGAATCCACCAAGAAATCCCAGCGTGAAAAGCGCCCACTCAAACGATCCTTCAGTCATTCGCACTGCGAGGCCCGCAAGCGCGCTTCCAACCAAATTGATTGACATGACCACGCGCCAACTTGCGATCCCTTTTGCGACGAATTCGTCGCGCACAACGATACGAGTCCACGCGCCAAGGCCGCCCCCAACTGAACCGATCAATAGCAACTCGTGATTGTGCACAAAAGCATTATCTCTGATTTTTGCAGAATTGTCACTGCGAAAGCATCATGCCGAAAAATACTTTGCCTGCGGATGATGCACAATGATTGCGCTTGTCGACTGCTCTGGATCAATTTGATAATTCTCTGTCAGCACACAACCGATTCGCTCAGGCTTGAGAAGGCGGAAGAGTTTTTCTTGATCAGCCATGTCTGGGCATGCTGGATATCCAAATGAATACCGACTGCCTCGATAATGCTGCTGAAAAAGTCGTTCCACTTTCGGATCATCCTCGTGAGAAAATCCAAGTTCCATACGCACACGCTTATGCCACATTTCAGCAAGAGCCTCTGCGCACTCGACTCCCATTCCATGCAAGTACAAATATTCTGTGTACTGATTGCGCTCGAAGAGTGATTTTGCTCGAACGCTTGCTTCTGTTCCCATCGTCACACAAGTCAGCGCGAGGACATCGCGCTTGCCACTCGTCGTGGGCAAGAAGAAATCACTGATCGAGATTTTCCGACCAGCCTTCTGACGAGGAAATGAGAAACGTTCAATCTCTCGGTCTTGATCGACGGGGTCATAGATGATGAGATCCATATCCGACGAATTGCAAGGGAAATATCCCCACACCACCGCAGGTCGGAGGATTTTTTCTTGACGACATTCGCCCTTCAATCGTGTCAGAATCGGCTCGACTTCATCAGCGAGAAATTTCGCATATGCCGCATCATCAAAATCGCCGCGACGAAATCCCCACTG
>CAJCCX010000131.1 GCA_903961015.1 uncultured bacterium | reverse complement strand
GTGGGGATTTGGCGCGGCAGATCCACTTGCAGGAACAATTGTTTTGATGGAAACAGCGCGCGCCTTTGCAGAGTGCGCTGCGAAGGGCTTGTTGCCAAAGAGCGACATCTTGTTCTGTGCTTGGGGCGCGGAAGAATTTGGCATCATCGGGTCTACCGAATGGGTCGAGTCGCATGAAGACGAATTGGTAAATGCGAGCGCTTATATCAATTTGGATATGGCATCGATGGGACTCAACTTGGGAGTTGGCGCATCGCCATCTGTAAAAAATGCTGTGGCGAAAGCGTGCGGTGTTGATCCTGCGAAAATTGGAATGATCGGTGGTGGAAGCGACCATGTTGGTTTTCTCTTTCGATGCGCGGTGCCATCAATCACGATCAGTGCCGGCGGTGCTCCAGGAACCAGCTATCACTCAAACTATGACACGGTTGCTTGGTATCGAAAGAGTGTCGGCGAAGACTATTTCAGCGCAATGATTGTCACGCGCGCGACTCTTGCAACAGCGGTCGAAATTGCAGACCGCACCGTGCCGCCAGTGTCAGCGCTTTCGTTGATCGAAGTGATCCGCAAGAATTGCGCAGATCTGCAAGCGGCAATAAAAAGTCATCCTGGAAATGAGGATGCGATGCGAATTGCAGCAGTCCAGCAAGTCGATGATTGCTTTGCAAAACTGGAAGATGCCGCTCGCGCATTCGATGCAAAGGTGATGGGCGCATCTTCACAAGCGGATGTTGCATCCGCACAAATTCTCGCTCGACGTGCGCGCGCGATCGATCGAGCGCTCTTGGATGAATCTGGACTTCCGGGTCGTCCATGGTTTCGGAACCTTTTAATCGCTTCAGATCGCGATAGTGGGTACAAGGGGTCTGCACTTCCGTCGTTTGAGGATGCGCAGGATGGTGCTGGGGCGACAGAGGCTGCGGAGAGACTTTGCGCCTCTGCGCAGCGACTGGCAGAGGTCTTGTCCGAAAAATGACGCTGCCTGTCTAGTTTTATCGAAATAGCTCGTTTTTCTTTTGGAAATGATAAATCAAAGACTATAGTTGATTACGTTTCTGCTCGAAAAACACTCACGAGAACTCTTCAAGAAAAGAACAAATGCGACTGAATAACGCTTTTATCGTTGGACTAGCCACCATGATTTGCTCCTCCACCTTTGCCGGTGTCACCGCGATCAAGCCGAAGTTGGTTGTGACGGGTTTGTCGTTGCCAACTTGCATCGCAAGCGCTCCTGGCGATAAGACCCGCCTCTTTGTCCTTGAAAAGCGCGGAACGATTCGCATCATCGATCTGACCACTGCAACTCCAACTTTGGTCACGACGCCATTTCTTGATATCGATGCGATCGTCTCTGGAACCCAATCTGTGGGCGACGAACAAGGAATGCTCGGCTTGGCATTCGACCCGGACTATTCCACCAACGGTCAGTTCTATGTTTATTACACGGGTACGGGCACGAACAACCTCGCGCGCTACACGGTTTCTGCGAGCAACCCGAATATTGCCAATACCGCAGGCGTGGTGATGATGACTTGGGCAGATTCGTTTTCGAATCACAATGGTGGATCCATTCAATTCAAACCTGGAACCCGCAATTTGTATATGGGAACTGGCGACGGTGGAAGTGCGAATGATCCCTCTGGCAACAGCCAGAATCTTTTGAGTCGCCACGGCAAGATGCACCGAATTACTCCGACGGTCGGAGGCGCGAGCCCGTATTACACAATCCCATCTGATAATCCATTCGTTGGAGGTTCAACGACTGCTGACGATACTGTTTGGTCTTACGGTCTTCGCAATGCATGGCGTTCTTGCTTTGATCGCGCCAATGGCGATCTGTATATCGCAGATGTCGGCCAGAACGCTATTGAAGAAGTGAACTATGAACCATCGAGTGCTGCTGGAGGCCGCAATTATGGATGGCGCTGCACCGAAGGAACGAGTTGCACAGGTCTGACTGGCTGTACATGCAATGGCACGACGTTGACTGCGCCTGTACGAACATATGCCCATAATGCAGCGGGCGGATTCAGCATCACGGGTGGAAATGTCTACCGCGGATGTGCGATGCCTGATATGCAGGGGATCTATTTTTACGCCGATTATTCCAGCAACAATTCGTGGTCAATGAAGATGGTCGGAGGTCTCGTGACCGAATTTGTGACTCGCAATAGCGAATTGCAAATTGCCCTCGGAGGACAAACAGTCAATCAGATCAGCTCCTTCGGCGAAGACGATAATGGCGAGATGTACATCGCGGATCTTGGCGGGCAGATTTATAAGATCGTGCCAGCAACTGGAGAAGTTGTTTGCAATCCACCGCCGCCTTTGAATCCAGCTGATTTGAACCTTGACGGTTTCATTGATGGCGTAGATTTGACAATCTTGCTTAGTTGTTGGGCGACACTGTGCGGAGATGTCAATAATGACGGATTTACCGACGGTGGAGACTTGACCGCGTTACTGAGCAGCTGGGGTACGTGATTCAAGCGGGATTCCTGCAGAAAACTTGAAAGTCAAACCCTCGGCATTTGCTGGGGTTTTTTTTCTGCCTAGAAAATTTATGTGCGAGCGCTGGCTTTCGCCCGCACTTTCAGGTTGATCATTTCGATCATGAGAGAGAACGCCATTGTGAAATAGATCGCTCCCTTTGGAAATGAGACATGAACAGATTCCAGAATCAGCGCAGCGCCGATCAGCACGAGGAATGAAAGCGCGAGTGTCTTGAGAGTTGGATGACGCTCGATGACTCTGGAAACTGCTCCCGCAAAGATCATCATCACCAAGACTGCCAAGACGATTGCCGAAATCATAATGGTCAGATTGTTCGCCATACCAATCGCAGTGATGACCGAGTCGATTGAGAAGATGATGTCCATCAAACAAATCTGAGCAAGGATGATCGAAAGTGCCGCGCGCTTGGCGGTGGGCTTGGAAGATTCGTGCGGCGATTCGACTTGATGATGCATCTCCAGCACAGCTTTGGTCATCAGAACAAG
>CAJCCX010000130.1 GCA_903961015.1 uncultured bacterium | reverse complement strand
CTTGCGACATCGCAACGGGCTTCGCCAAAGATTGCAACCTCAACACCATTCCAGATTCATGTGACATCACGACTGGCTTCGCAAAGGATTGCAACCTCAACACCATTCCAGATACTTGCGACATTGCGACGGGCTTCGCCAAAGATTGCAACCTCAACACCATTCCAGATACTTGCGACATCGCGACGGGCTTCGCAAATGATTGCAACACAAACGGAATCCCAGATACTTGCGACATCGCAACGGGCTTCAGCCGCGATATCGACACCAACGGCATTCCAGACGAATGCAAAGCTGATTGCAATCACAACCAGATTCCAGACGCATATGAAATTGCGCAAGGAACAACCCCTGACTGCAACGCAAACGCTGCTCCAGATAGTTGCGATATTGCGTCCACTTTCAGCGCAGATATAGACACCAATAATATTCCAGATGAATGCCAACCTGATTGCAACGCCAACGATCTTCCAGATTCATACGAAATTGCTAATGGAACCGCCCTCGACTGCAATTTCAACGGCATTCCAGATTCTTGCGACATCGCCTCTGGATTACCTGACACCGATGCGGACGGTCGTCTGGATATATGCGAAACAGACTTTGGCGACTTTGATCTCAACGGCGTGATCAACGGACTCGATCTTTCATACATCCTCTCGGGATGGGGAACCGTCAACCCACCAATTGGTGATATCGATCAAAACGGAAGTATTGGCGGCAGCGATTTGACGGCGATTCTCTCCCGCTGGGGAAATGTCCCCTGATCTATGAATCAGCCTTGCGTTGTTTCACGGAACCGACACTGGCGCTGCTTTTTGCGCAGGCTTTTCCGCGGGGCTATCCGTTGACGGCCGCACCGGAGACACCGCGCGATCATCGTTCTTCACAGCAGGCTTGTAAGCAGCGAATGTCTTGTTCAACGCCGCCGCTAATCGCACTCCCCCTGCTGCGAGACGCCGAGCAACTGTCGGAAAGTTTGATTCGTAATACTGCTCTCCAACTTTCGCGTCGGCAGGAAGCTCGTTGTAAATCACGCGCGTGATCGCCCGAGATTCATTGCCCCATGCAAGCGGATCAAGGTTGCCCTCCCACTGAGCAACTTCCTTCGCTGGCATATCTGTTTCAAGCGCCTTCGCAAGACCGCGCCAATCGCCCTGCGATTTGCGATAAATCAAGACCGTATCCCACAGCGCATGCAAATTTGTTTTTTTATCGCCGAATGCAATCACTTGAATGCGATTGCCACCCATGTCATCTGCATATCCCGCATGCAACGGTTGGTGCAGATCGCCAATGAAGTGGATCGCAAACTTGAGAGCTTCGCGTCGCTCTTCGATGGGCTTGGTGGAATCAGTCGCAACGGCCAAGAATCGCGTGATTGCACCAACCACACATTCACCTTTTGCACAGTCTCGTTCCAGAACAATACTATTTTCATTGCGTGGCGCATTCACATAATGCAGCGGCTTCGCCCAGTCATATTTTGAATCTCCGCGAATTTGATCCGCCCAAAGTCCAGCCTTCGCCAGATCATCATTCCCAAGCAATTCAATGATCGCTGCCCGCGTCTGCGGAGTCAGCCTTGTCATCGCAATTGCGCCAACAATTTGATGCCCCTCTTCGCCCCATGCGTCTGCGTGTGATCCCAACGTGACGGTGATCAGTCCGACCCACGGAATCCATTTCGAAAATGCGCGTGACTTCATTCTTCCAAGGGTACAGGATCAATCTATGATTCCGCCCTTATGCCACGATCGATTTTTATCCAAGCGCCCGCAAAATTGAATCTCGCGCTGTCGGTTGGCGCACTGAACGCGCAGGGAATGCACCCGATTTCCAGCTGGATGGTGACGACAAATTTCTATGACGACCTGCATCTTGAAACTCTCCCTGCGAAAAGCTTCTCGCTCTTTGCAACAATCTGGAACAAGGATGCTCTGCGCCGCAGCGAAATCGATTGGTCAATTTCGAAAGATCTTGTGCACCGCGCTCACGAGAGACTGGAAATGTTCGTTGGCCACGAATTGCCTGTGAAGAGTCGACTGGAAAAAAGAATCCCCGTCGGCGGCGGACTCGGCGGCGGTTCGAGTGATGCCGCGGCGATGCTGCGTGGACTGAACGAACTCTTTTCTTTGGATGTTTCCACGGATGATCTTTGCGCGATCGCTGCGACGCTTGGTTCTGATGTTCCATTTCTCATCGAAGGTGGATCGGCGCTCATCAGCGGAACCGGCGAAGAAATTGAATCACTCGGAGCGCCACCAGAACTTCACGCCGTCTTTTTCTTTCCAGAAGTTCCCTGCCCCACGGGTGCGGTGTATAAACAGTTTGATTCACTTTCAAATTCGGCTTCACAATTACGAGCAATCCACATTCGAGCTCTTGCCGCACAACAATCTCTGAATCCAAATGACCCATTCAATGATCTTGCGGAAGCTGCAAAGATTATTGCGCCCGCGATGGCTGAAGACATGCACGAGATTGAACAGCTCGCACAACTTCCTATTCATGTCTGCGGCAGTGGATCGAGTCTTTTTGCACTCTGCACAGATCCAATGCACGCGAGCGCGCTGGCAGAAGCTTCAACCACGCGCTTGCACATTCCTGCGGTCGCAGTTCAGACAACGGCCTTGCCACCTATGATCCCCAACCCATGACGAATGCCACAACTATGCCCACCATGTCCAACATGAAACTGCCCCCAAATCTTGATGCTGCTTGCTGGGATCAACTTGCACCGCTCTATGCGCAACTCACCTCACGTGAGATTGCATCTGCAAAGAATCTCGAACAACTCATCTTGGATCGCAGCGATCTTGACGCTGCCGCAGAAGAGGCTCAGGCAAACCTCTATATCGCGATGACGTGTCACACCAATGATGATGCGCGCCGCGGAGCCTTCTTAAAGTTCGTGCAAGATGTCGAACCAAACCTGCGCACAACCGGCGCAGAGCTTGACCGAAAAATTGTCGAAAGTCCATTTGCAAAGCAGCTCGATCCAAATCGATACGAAACATATTTGCGCGCGATGCGCCAAGAAGTCCGTCTCTTTCGCGCGGAGAACGTTCCGCTGCAAACCGAATCGACCACATTCGATCAGGAATACAGCAAAATCTGCGGAGCAATGTCAGTCACCTTCGACGGCAAGGAACAGACCATGCCTCAGATGGCGAGATATGCAGAATCCACAGATCGTTCTGTGCGCGAAGAATCGTGGACCGTCGTCTCTGCAAGGCGACTGCGAGATCGTGAGGACATCGACAGCATCTATGACAAGTTGATTGCTGTGCGACATCGCATGGGTCTCAATGCCGGATTTGGTGATTACCGCGACTTCCAACACGAGCGGATGCTGCGCTTTGATTACAAGCCAGCGGACTGCAAGAAATTTCATGATGCAATCGAAGAGACATGTGTTCCCCTCATGCGTGACCTGCATCGCCAACGCGCGAAAGCGCTTGGCTTAAAAACGCTGAAACCATGGGATTTGAAGGTCGATCTGCTTGGACGCCAACCCTTGCGGCCATTCGCAGATACGACGCAACTCGTCGAACGAACATCACGTGCTTTTCACAGACTCGACGCAGAACTCGGCGTCATGTTCGATTCGATGCGAACAGGTTCTTGCTTGGATCTGGAAACTCGACCTGGCAAAGCGCCGGGCGGCTATCAATATCAACGCCAACAATCTCGCTTGCCTTTCATTTTTATGAACGCAGCTGGCCTTCAACGCGACCTCACAACAATGGTGCACGAAGCAGGTCATGCATTTCATTCGCTGCTCAGTAAAAATGATCCGATTCTTGCGTATCGCGGCAGTCCAATCGAATTTGCAGAAGTCGCATCAATGAGCATGGAACTGCTCACATTTCCGCAGCTTGATGAGTTCTATAACGAAGAAGAAAGCGCACGCGCACGACGCGATCAGCTCGAAGGGCTCGCCACGCTTCTGCCGTGGGTTGCAACAATCGATGCATTCCAACACTGGGTCTATACAAATCCAGGTCACACGCGTGCGCAGCGATCGGCGCACTGGATGGAATTGAATTCGCGCTTTGGAGGCGATGTGGATTGGTCTGGAAATGAAGAGACCCTCTCTTCACTTTGGCATCGTCAACTGCATCTCTTTGGATCACCATTTTATTATGTCGAATATGGCATCGCGCAACTCGGCGCACTGCAAATGTGGCGACAAGCTCGACGCGATCCCAAGGCGGCACTCGCAAATTACAAACGCGCGCTCGCTCTGGGAGGGTCGCGGCCACTTCCAGACCTTTTCGCTTCTGCAGGGCTGACGTTTGACTTTGGACCAGAAACGGTTCGCGGCTTGATGGAAGAAGTGCAAACTGAACTCGCGTCAATTCCCGTCTGAAATCTTATTTATTCAATCGACTCTTACGAAATCTACTTATGAAAAAAATTGTCATTCTTGGTGGTGGAAAAATTGGGCGAATGGTGTGCTTCCTCTTGGGAACAAGCGGCGACTATGAAGTTCGCATCGGCGATATGAATCTCGATGGCGCGCATGCAGCCGCATCGACATTTGGTGGCAAGGGCGAGAAGGTCGATCTTTCCAATGCTGCTCAAGTTGCTGCGTTTGTCAAAGGCGCTTGGGCCGTCGTGTCATGCGCTCCATTTCATTGCAACCCAACGATCGCCACTTGTGCGCGAGAAGCTGGTGCGCACTACTTCGACTTGACCGAAGATGTCGCAGTGACCAAGAAAGTGATCGAACTTGCGAAGGGATCGAAAACCGCCTTCATTCCACAGTGCGGACTCGCGCCGGGATTCATCACAATCGCTGCGAATCATCTCGCGAAACCGTTTGCTCAAATCGAATCGCTGCGACTTCGTGTTGGAGCACTTCCGCAACAACCATCAAATCAACTTGGATACAACTTGACTTGGTCCACTGAAGGCGTGATCAATGAATACATCAATGCATGCGAAGCCGTGCAAGGCGGACATCTCGTCAGCGTTCCCGCCCTGGAACATCTTGAAAGACTCATCATCGACGGCATCGACTTCGAAGCATTTAATACTTCTGGCGGATTGGGGACGCTTGCAGAATCACTCAAGGGTCGGGTGAAAAATCTGGATTACAAAACGATTCGTTTTCCAGGGCACTGTCAATTGATGCGATTTCTCCTGCAAGAACTGCGCATGAGCGAACATCGCGACGATCTGCGAACAATATTGGAGCGTGCAATACCAACAACCACCGAAGATCAAGTGGTGATTTTCGTCAGCGCATCCGGAATGCTTGATGGTCGACTGACCGAGCGTGTCTATGCGAAGCGCGTGATGGCGCAAACCATCGGCGGGCATCATTGGACTGCAATTCAGTTGACGACCGCTGCGGGAATCACTGCGCTTGTCGACCTCTTCGCGCAAGGAAAAACTCCAGCCCACGGACTTGTTCGCATGGAAGATGTCACCTGGGAAGATTTCATGGCAAATCGGTTTGGTCGCTTGTACGCATAAGATGACAAGTAATGGCGACCCCCCATCTCGATCCTGTCATCTTTGAACCACTGTGGAATGCGAACTCTCTTGGTTCGCTCGTGAGACTTGCAGTCTCTGCTTTGTATGGACTTCTCATTGGATGGGAGCGACAGCACTCGACGCATTACACCGGCGCAAGAGTCTTTGTCATTTTTACCACTTCAGCATGTCTCTTTTCTATGAGTGCCGAACTCGCAGTCCTTGACGCAGGGCAAGGCGATGTCACACGAGTTGCAGGGCAAGTTGTCACGGGCATCGGATTCGTTTGCGCTGCATTCATTTTTCGCGAGCGCTCGAGTCTCAGAGGCGTCAGCACAGCGGTCAGTCTTTTTATGTGCGGCGCAATCGGAATCACTCTGGGCTATGGATTTCTGACCGAAGCAACCGCAGCCCTTGTGATCACTCTCGCCTGCCTCCTCCTTGGACGCGATCAACATTCGGCGGCGGTCGATGATCGGGGGTCGAGTGATTCCATAACTCCAGTCGATCCAGCCCATCGGCACGACGAGCCTTGACTTTTATTGCTTCGAACAGAGAAGCCCGGACTCGGGATTTTCATTGATCCAAATGCATTTCTGCATGTTCGGCGCTGGCAATTCAGCATCACCCTTGGTCAAAAATTTGTTTCGGGGCCTTCTTTGTTTAAAAATCCAACTTTTTTACTGCCCGAATGAGTGTTCCCTCAACCTGTGAACCGGTTCGACCCTGAATTCCTCGCCCACAGAGAACCATAACAATTTCAATTTTCGTTCCAATTTGCTTGATTATTCCAGTTTGTCTGCCATAATCCTATTGTGAATACTCCACAAAAATATGAAAACTCACGACTGCGCTGTGCCTTTCGATGGACATCGCTGCAAAACGCACCATTATTCGTCGGGCTACTGCTTACATGCTCGAACTTGCATGCGATTCCCGTCGATTCAATGAAAACTGTCGTTGAATCCTCCAACGTCCCAAAGCACTCCGATGTCACTGCGGGATGGGACGGATTGGACCTTCGATTGCCACAACAAATAAATTGGACTTCGTCAAGTAACAAAGACCGAGGGGTCGGACGAAAGGCATGTGTCGCAATTGGTCGTGATGAACGCGGACCAGTCGAGTTAGTTGTTGTCGAATACAACGGCTTTATCTCTGCGACCTTTCTAGATGGAGCTGGCGTTCGTTGGAAAGCTCGCTGCTTAGCAGGACAGCCACTTGAATTCGAAGTCATACCTGCCCGCGATGAGAGAGCTTGTGGCGGCGCTATCGAACCGTCCGCAAAGCTGCAAAGCCAAATGGATACTTTCAGTTTCCCCCCGGAAACACTCGCTGGAAATGAAGGCGGGGTTGCAGACTGTAACGATGCGCCAGACGTCACGGTTCTGGTTGTGTACACCTCTTGTGCAGTTTTCCAAGCCGGCGGAATTGGCTTTCTTTACTCAGGAGTTTTCCTTTCGGAAGAAGTGACGAATCTCGCTTTCGATAACAGTGCGATCAGCACTGACGCTACAACACGACATATTAAAGTTTCACAAATCCTGCCTACAATTCAGGACTATCCAGACGATTGTCCTCCTTGTGTCGACCCGAATGACCCTGGTGTGCTCTGCGGTTCCGACATTACCTTTGCCATTGATCTTGAACAGGTTTCGAACCCGACTACTTTTCTTGGCGGACCAGTGCGACAAATGCGCGATCTGTACAAAGCGGATCTCGTGGTGATGCTTCGAGTCTCTGGCACAGATGGAGTTGCTGGGCTTGCCTACAGAAAATCGAACAATGATGGAAATGGAGCAACTGCCTATTGCGTCGTCGATGTCGGCTCACTCTATGAAACTGTCATGACTCACGAGTTAGGTCATCTTTTTGGTTGTTGCCATGCGCCTGGAGATCAGGGTGCGTATTGCGTGGAAACGGCGCAAGGCGGTTGGAATTACAGCAGCGGGCATCGATTTGTTGGTGATGACAATGTCCTTTACGGGACAATTATGGCGTACCCACCTGCAACAGCAATTTCACATTTTTCAAATCCAGATATTTACTTCGAAGGTCAATCTACTGGCACAACCGAAAGCACTCTCAATACCTATTGGAGCGATAACGCTAGAACCATTCGAGAAACATTCTCTGATGTCGCGACCTATCGCTGTACACCTACCCCGCCTCCAACGCCGCCAGGAATTACATCTGGACCAGTTTCTTGTTGGGGAGCTGGAACAACAAATACAGGAATCGCTCCAAATTACGGTCAGTCGACTGTTCCTAGTGCGCTCAAAAAATGCATCAAAGTTTCAGCGGGACTTTATTTCACCGTTGCGATCGAAGAAGAACTCGATCCAATTACGAATAAAGTTACAAAGTATGGCGCGGTGAAGGCTTGGGGTTTGAATTCGTCGAATCAAACATCAGTGCCGTCAACTCTTGGGTTTTGCACAAACATTTCTGCCGGTGGAGCCCATGTACTTGCGATCAAATTGGATGGGACCCTCGCTGCTTGGGGCTCTACGTCCAGCGGTCAGACAACTATTCCAGCGAATATTGGAATCTGCAAAGAGGTTGCTGCAGGCTCATCGCACAGCCTTGCGATTCGTAGCGGTGGGACTGGAGATGGGCTTGTAGTAGGTTGGGGATCCAATGGAAGTGGCCAGACATCAATCCCACCTAGTTTAGGAACTTGCAGCCTCATCTCTGCAGGCGGAGCGCACTCTATGGCCCTCACAACCGGAGGCGCAGTGAGATGCTGGGGGTTGAACACCAGCGGACAGACGAATGTTCCAACAACACTTGGGATATGCACTCGAATCGCCGCAGGAGATGCCTTTTCTGTTGCGCTCAAGGTTGACGGAACCATCAAAGCGTGGGGAGCAGGAACAATAAATACAGGCGTGGCCCCTAATTACGGTCAGTCTATTATTCCGAGCGATCTCAGCATTTGCGAAGAGATTTCTGCTGGTTTTTTCCATTCAAGTTCTATCTATCAGTCAACTGCAGACGGCGAAGTGCGTCTCTGGGGAGCTGGATCAACAAACACTGGCATTTCTCCAAATTTTGGTCAGTCTGTAGTTCCATCCATTCCAAATCCATATATTGCATTTGCGATTTCCAATGGTGGATATCACACAGCAATCATCCGACGTGCTCAGTCCTTGACAAATTGCGCTGGCGATTTCAACAATGACGGGATTCGCAACGGAACAGATTTGACATTCCTTCTCTCTGGTTGGGGAACACCTAGCGGAGATGTAAACGCCGATGGAACTACCAATGGAACGGACCTTACCTTCCTGCTATCGGGCTGGGGGTCCTGCCAATGAGTCTCAAAACTTTTATTCAATCCAGCACTGTTAATAAGGCTAACTTTATGCAACTACCTTCTTCTTCTTCTTCGATCCATTCCACGCCACAAAGATTTTCACGTTGTGCTGCGATCTTCTCGTTTGGAATCGCAACGCTTTTCTTTGCGATCACATCCGCTTCGAAAGCAGACTCCTCCAATCGCAAAGAATCACCCGTGACTCCAGCGATCAACTCGGTGGGCGTTTTGGTCGACGCTTCGGCGGACGTGTCTTCTCAGTCCAACCCCCAAGACATAGCCCCATTTGGCACGCTCGACATTCAATTTCCATCTGAAATCGTTTGGACCACTTCGAGAACAAAAACCCCTTCACCAGATCGAAAAACTCTGATTGTTAAGGGAAGAGACGTCAATGGACCAACCCAGCTCATCATTTCACAATTCGATAAAAACTTCGCCGCGAAACTTTGGGATGGTGCTGGCGTTCAGTGGGAAGCCATTGGCAACATTGCAAACCCTATTCGATTCAACAAGGTTTTTAAAGGTAAAGAACAAAATTGCGGTGGCACACCTCCCGTTCCCCCAGAAATTCAGGCTCAGTTTCCTGCAGGCGGCAATGAAGGTGGTATCGCAGGCAGTGGTGCTTGCATAGATTCCCAAACGCTCGATGTCCTGGTTGCATATTCCCCGTGCGCATTGCAGCAATTTTATCGCGCAACCTTTTTTGTTCCTCCTCCTGGACCGCAGTGCCCAGCTCTTCCACCAGCGTTCGACCCCGATGCTGCTCTTGCGCTGCTTCGAACCGCTGTGTTCCTTCAGGAAGATGCCATCAACGAATCATTTGATAACAGTTTGATTAGCACGCCAACTCGCGAAAGGCACATTAAAATTGTTGCAGTCGTTGATACCAACCAGGCGCCAGAATGTCAGCCAGGAACTTGGGTGCCTTCTCCAGTCGATCCAGGCTACACGTGCTACCAGCCTGAGTTTGATCCAGAAGCTGATCCCCAAACATGCGACCCATTGGAGCCCAAGTGGTGTGGCGAAGACTTTGGATTTGCCGCGGATCTTGACCGAGTTGCCAACCCCAACGACCCTGATTACGGTGGTCTCCTCACCCAAAAGCGTGACTATCACCGCGCCGACATGGTTGTTCTTCTTCGAGTCACAGGGCTTGAAGGAATCGGTGGTATTGCCAGAATCAAAACTCAAAATACTGGTTGCGATGGATCAACTGGATTCTGTGTGGTCGACGTTATGGGCATGGGCTCCATGGGGCACGAAATTGGTCACAACCTCGGCTGCTGCCACGAACCAGGTCAAGGAGGATCGTTCAATTGCTCGATGTTCCCTTACTCATTCGGTCATCGGTTTACAGTTGCTGGACCCCCTGGCGGCGGTCCCGTCGAAAAGAAAACCATCATGGCTTATGCCACTGGTGAAGGGATCCCAAACTATTCGAATCCTTTCGTTCTGTCAGATGGTGAACCAACTGGAACGTCGCAAACGCAGTACCCATACTGGAGCGACAACGCGCGGACGATTCGCGAGACTTTCGATGACGCTCGTTGCTATCGATGTGCCGATGTGACACCTCCCGCACCATTGCAAGGACCAGTCACTTGCTGGGGATCTAACAGCAAAGGTCAGAGTACCCCCCCAACTGATTTAGGTGACTGTTCTCGGGTTTCTGCTGGATATTTGCACACTCTTGCTATTCAAGCCGATGGCACTGTGCGAGCATGGGGTGCAGGAACCACTAGCACTTCGGTCTCTCCTAATTATGGTCAGTCTTTGGTCCCAGTGAATTTGCCTGAGCCGCCATACGGCGACGGATATCCACTTGGAACCTGTTTCGAAGTTTCAGCTGGCCTTTACCACAGTGTGGCAATCAGAACCAGAATCATTGATGGAACTCCAGAGAACGAACTGCTCGACGGAACAGTCGTCTGTTGGGGAGCCGGACTCGTCGGGCAACAATCTCCTAATTATGGCCAGAGCATTACTCCTCAAAACCTTGGGCCTTGCACCAAAGTTTCAGCGGGGCACTATCACACACTTGCGCTTCAACGAAGTGGAATTGTGCGTGCTTGGGGAGCGGG
>CAJCCX010000129.1 GCA_903961015.1 uncultured bacterium | reverse complement strand
GAACTTAGTTATTGCAAATTATGTTCGACATTTTCATTTGACGAATTAGGCAAACCCAAACATTTTTGCCCTATTTTATTTTTCAGAAACGAAGATTTTCGCTAAGTTTGCTGCTAATAAGTGTTTATGAGGCAAGGTTGAGTTTTGTGATCTGGTGGATAACATTTTTTTAAAAAAATTTATAAGCTCGCATGTCGATAACTTTCGATTTCAATTTCTAGGTCTGTTTTAGGTCTGATAGCCTGTTCAGATTGGTTGCGACCCTTGGACCCTTCATTGGACCCCTGATTATTGGGACGTGGTCCGAATCACATCCCTTTGACCAAGGCTCGCTTGGTCGTTGCGCGAGAAGCTTTGATGATGGCATCCGCGCCCTTGGGATTTGCCTTGCATTCAAGCAGGGCGCAAAGCATCAGCGGGGCAACGATCGTCGCATCAGATTCGATCACAAACATTGGAGTGTTTTCCGTCAGTTTGTCCCATGTGATTTTCTCGTTGGGTGTCGCGCCGGAATAGGAACCATACGAAGTGGTCGAATCGGAAATCTGGCAGAAATATGCCCACGGCTCTGCCTTTTGTTGCAAGTCATATTTGATCGACGGCACAACGCAGATTGGAAAGTCTCCTGCGATGCCTCCACCAATTTGGAAGAACCCAACGCCTTTTCCCTTTGAAAGCACTTTGTAATCGTCGTACAGATTTGCCATGTATTCGATGCCAGACTTGACGATGTTTGCGCTGCACTCTTCAAACTTGACGTGCGATGCGAAAATGTTGCCGAATGTCGAATCTTCGTGACCTGGGACGACGATTGGCAGTTTCGCTTTCGCAGCAGCAAGAAGCCAGCATTCATCAGGATTTCCTTCGTAATGCTTCGGATTAATCGCAAGCACGAGGTCATAAAAATATTCGTGCCAGAAGCGGCGATCGCCATTCTTTGTAGCGCTTTTCCACATCGGCACGAGAATCTTTTCCACCGCGCGAAATGCTTCATCTTCAGGAATGCTCGTGTCTGTCACGCGGCGCATGCGCTGCTTAAGAATCTTGGTGTCATCGCGCTTGGTGAAATATCGATATTCAGGAAAGTCTTTATAGCTGTCGTGCGCGACCAGTCGAAAGATCGACTCCTCCAAGTTTGCGCCTGTCACCGAAAGACCGTGCACAAGTCCAGCGCGAATGGCTGGCGCAAGTGTGATCCCCAACTGCGCGGATGACATCGCGCCAGCAACGGCCCAGTACATTTTTCCGCCGACGCGCACGTGATCCCAGTACGCGAATAATGCATCGCGCATTGCACGCGAATTGAAGTTCATGTAATTGTGCGAGATGAAATCCAGGATGGGCAGTGAAGACTTTGGCGTGGGCATAGGGGGTGTGTTTTATCGCAAGTCCGCGTTCGATGCTGAGCGCCTTTGAAAATGGCAATAGACGAACCTTTGCATGGTTCCAAAGGGAGTTGCGTGTTCTTCATATTGATGTTCAACCAACGAGAACGCAGCGTCAAATTGTGCGCGCAAATCCTGCGGGCTGTATCGCACAATCTGCAATCCACTGCATTTCAGCGGGCCATCTTCAGCGAAAGTCGCAAGAATCAGATGGCCGCCTGGCTTGACCGCGTCAGAAACACTCTTGATGTATGCGGCGCGATCATGTTCGTCGGTCAGAAAATGAAATGCCGCGCGATCATGCCAGAGGTCATAGGAATTATTCGAGATTTTGACTTTCGTCACGTCGCAGTGAATCCAATGCACGCCGCTGGCGGCACTTCCGAGTTGTTTCTGCGCGGCAGCGATCGCCGCAGAAGAAAAATCGAGGACTGTCAGATTTTTATAGCGAAGTGCAATCAATTCGCTGATCAGGATTGAAGCGCCGCTGCCAACATCAATGATGCGTGCGTCTGGTGAGATTTGGGTACGGCCAATGAGATCGAGCGAACACCGAGCATGCTTCTGAAACCAACTCACATCGTGAATCGCTTTCGTTGAATAAATATTTTCCCAGTGTGGAGCGGATTGCATGGTGTGGATTTGGGAAGTCTATATGTGACATAGCCGAGGCTTAGAGATATCGCACGGGAGCGTGAAACCCCTGTTTACGGGCAAAAAAGAACCGAAAACGAGCGTTTTTTGCCCGTAGACAGGGGGGTCGCATTTCGCGCGGCGATATCTGCCCGCAAACATGGGCCGTAAACATGCGCATACACACGGACCGCAAACATGCCCGCAAACGTTCTATACAAAAGTCCAAATGACTGCGTGGCTGTCTAATCACTAGCCGCATTTTTTTAGAAATCGAAACACAACACTACTTCGTTGAACTTGCTTTGACTTCAGGCAAAGCTTTTCCTGTGATCACCAAGTTGTGCTTAGGGACAGAAAAAATAAAAGCAACAACTGCCGAAGCTGACATGCGTGCATCTTCTCCATAACCATTGTTGTCACGGTTCGGCTGGTAATAAAAACTTCCATCGTTGCATTGAGCCATCGTGAACCACCAACGATTCGCATCCATCAATGCGCGAAAACTTTCGGGCTCGACATTCGCACCCAGCGCGGTGTAAGCCATTCCCATCACAGGCGAAGCGTGCGTGTCTGGAAAACTTTGCGGATGCTTGCCGATGACTTTCGCATGCAAAATGGCGCGCTGGCGATAATCCGCTTCGGGATATGGACTGAGAAAATTCGCAATGGCTGATGCCCCGGTTCGGCCCATATCAGCCCACGCTGAATCGCCACCACCAGGCCCATCTTTGTACCAAACATAGCCGTTTTTCCCCGACGCTCTCTTCAAGAATGCATACGCCGCGTCATGATGTTCGCGATCAATCTTGATGCCGCAGCGAGACATCAACGAATACGCCAACGCTCCTTGAGCCGTCAACATGCCGATGGGACCATATCCCTCGAAGCCAGGATTGTGTCCCCATCCACCATTCGAATCCATTGGAACTTTTGGATATGTATGTGGGTGCGACTCTTTCGACTTCGGATTGATTTGCGACATGTCAAGATATTGGCTTGACTGCAAATAATCACAAACTTGCTGAAGTTCTGGAATGACCCACTCTGCACCCGTGGCGAAAAAATATTCGCTCAACACAATTGCCGCAGACATGTAACTCCAATTGATCAGACCTGCCACCCGATTGTCTTGCGACTTTGTTTCGCGGCAATGAAAGCGAACATTGCGCTCGACTGCGGGGAGATATTTGGGATCACCACTTGCCAAGAGAGCCAACGGCGCAAAGGTGTCATGCACGGGATTTCCAAATGATCCATCTGCATTCTGATGTTGAATGAGATACTCCAACAGTTCTGCAAGAATCTTGTCCGACTTTGCGCAAGACGCTGGAAATGTCGGTGAAAAAGTCCCGTATTTCTGCCCGATATCAAGCACCACTTCTTTCACTTCACTTCCACGTCGCAGTGTGATCGATAATTTTCCTTTGCCTTCAGCGCTTTGAGATTGTTCCAAGGCTTTCTCCAACTCCGATACGGGGCCGTTGCCGCCAAATACTTTTTCGCCATAACCATTGCGATGATCTTCTTGAAACATCTTTCCTCCAGCGCCAACAATGAAATCGCCAACTTCGACTTTTTTGTCTGCAGGTGTGTTTGCAAAGACATACTTCACCAACAATACTTTCGGTTGATCCGGGACCAACTGAGCGCGCATGCCAGTGATGCCAAGGTTGTAAAACCATCCAGGAACTTCGGCATCGGGACCCGATGACGCTCGTTGCGACCAGGGGCTTTCATTTTCGTAATGAACTTGCGCTTGGACCGGCGCAGACAAGGCAAGCAACGAAGCACCGATGAAACTGAGCGTAGATTGCAATCTCATTCTTTATTTCAGTTTATCGCATCCAAGTGGCTGCATTATTTGCAAATTGATTTCGCCCGTATTCTATTGATATGCCTACGACCTTCACTCTGCTTGAATCGTTACCCACCCTGACTCGTGTTGCAATCATCGGCGCTCTCGACCTTGCTGGCACCCGAGAAATCGAGTTGAAATTGACCGCATCAACCGCAGGCCGTCACAAGCCGGTGATCATTGACTTATCTCAAGTTCATTTTGTTGCATCCGCTGGACTTGGGCTGCTGATTCAAATTGCGCGCACGCTCAGTACGGACAAACATTCGACAATTCTCTTGGCGCCAAATCAGACAATCCAACAGACAATCCATGTCTCGAAGTTGGGCTCGATGTTGCGCATCGCCTTAACTTTGGAAGAGGCGCTCGAAATTGCGAAGCTCCCTGCAGGATCAATCGCCCGAACGTGAGAGAGGAATGCCTGCGACCGACGAATTAGTTGATCAACTCTCGCTCTCTGTTGGAGGAATGGTCTGCGCTGGTTGTGCTGCATCGGCACAATCAAAGTTGTCGCAAGTTGCTGGAGTCGAAAATGCCACAGTCGATTTCGCCAGTGGGGTTGCATCCGTTGAAGGTCGTGAAATCAAAGTCTCGTCGATCGTTGACGCAGTTCAGCGTGCCGGTTTTGATGCGACATTGCACGCTCCGAAATCTGCTGCGCACGATCCACTTACGGCACTTGTGGAATTGCAAGCAGGCAACGAGCGCAATCAAATTATTCGTGAAAGTCAGTGGTTTCGACGCATGCTTGTGGCGGGTTCGATTTGGGTTGTCCTTGAAACGCTTCACTGGACAGTTGCGCATGACCACTTGATGACTTGGGTGAGTTGGACGATGTTCTTCGGTACATCTTTCGCGCTTGTCTTCGCAGGAGGTGGTTTCTTTTCTAGTGCATGGCGAGCCGGGCGTCACGGCACCACAAATATGGACACGCTTGTGGTCATCGGTGTCAGCGCATCATTTGCGCTCAGCACTTGGATTTTCTTTGCGCAACAATTTATGCACACGATGTTGGACTCGCCGCTCTATTTCGCAGAGGCAACGGCTTTGCTTGGAATCATCAGTGGTGGGCATTGGTTGGAATCTCGCGGAACAAGTCGAGCAAATTCAGCCGTGAAAGAGCTGCTGCAACTTCAACCAGAATCTGCGGAGCGATTGGATAAGAATGGCGCATTGGAAATTATTCCCGCTGCGTCGATTCAAATCGGTGATCGAATCAATGTTCGCCCTGGTGGCCGAATCTCTGTCGATGGAAAAGTTCTTGAAGGTCGCGCATCAGTCGATGAAAGTTCGTTGACAGGCGAACCGCTGCCGATTCTGCGCCAAGTCGGCGATTCTGTTTCCTCTGGGACGATTGCACTTGATGGGCGCTTGGTTGTCCGAGTCGTTGCATGTGGCAGCGCATCTGCGCTGGGGCGAATTGCGCAGTTGGTTTATGAAGCGCAAATCACGCAAGCGCCAATCCAGCGATATGCAGATCGGGTTTGCCGCATTTTCGTTCCGGCAGTATTGGTTATTGCATTGGCAACATTCTTCGTGTGGTGGTCGATGGCGACCTTGAATGTCGCGGTCATCACGGCAGTCACCGTGCTGGTCATTTCTTGCCCATGTGCGCTTGGAATTGCAACGCCGCTTGCGGTGATGGTGGGAACTGGCGAAGCGAGTCGCCGCGGCATTCTTGTCCGTCGCGCAACAGCGCTGCAAACTTCCGCGCAAGTTCGAACGGTGATTTTCGATAAGACGGGAACGATCACCACTGGTCGACCAACCCTTGATCAAGTCGATGTGATCGACAATCGTTGGTCGCAGGATCAACTCCTGGGTTGGGCAGCTGCTGCGGAAATGCAAAGTGAACATCCACTCGCACGCGCAGTTGTGATCGAGGCGCAAGCGCGCAAGATCGATATCCCATCCGCCGAGAATTTTATTGCAGAGCCTGGCGTTGGCGTGCGTGCAACGGTGGAAGGCAAAGTGATTGCAGTTGTCCGCGATGAAATTGCATCTGCCAGAATTGAAGTTGATGGAACCATCGCAGCTCGATTGACTCTGACGGATCGAGCGCGACCAGAATCT
>CAJCCX010000128.1 GCA_903961015.1 uncultured bacterium | reverse complement strand
TTGGAAACGCCTTCATAAATTTCGCAGACATCGCACGTGGTTCGCGCGCAAGTCCGTGGGTGAGAATCGTCGATTCGAGTGCGACGACTGGGCGTCCATCGCGCAGTGCTTCTGCGACTTCATCGGTTGCATACCAAGAGGTCTTGGAAGTATTCATGCGGGAGTGAATCACTCGATCCCCATTGGCATTATCGCCGACGAGTTGTCAGCCGTCCGCCGAGTCGCTTAGGTGGCGCTTGAGTTGGAACGAGTCCGCCTGGGAATCGAGTCAGATCTGTCGCATCAGGCTTGTTTGCAAGTGGATTGCGCGACTTTGATTCCATGGAATTCTGACGACGGGTTTGATCGAGTTCGCGCTGCGCATGAATGTCCGCAGGGACTTGTCCAGGAACAAAGTCGTCATAGACCGAGACAGGAATTTCGATGTTCGCCAAACTTTCGATGCTTGTCAGAAGATCGCCTTGATCTGGACAAACGAAACTCCACGCAACACCCTCGCGTCCAGCGCGCGCAGTTCGTCCGATGCGGTGGATATAGATTTCTGGATCTTCTGGAAGGTCATAATTGATGACGTGGCTGATGTCATCGACATCCAAACCGCGCGATGCCAAATCGCTTGCCACGAGCACGGAAAGGCCACCTTCACGCAGTTTGACCATCACCTTGTCGCGCTTGGTTTGATACATATCGCCGTGCATTTGATGCGCGTCGATGCCGTTCTTGCCCAAGAAGAGAGAGACCTCGTCCACGGTGCGCTTCATTCGACAGAAGACAAGCGTTAACGCTGGTTCTTCTTTGCGAAGAAGATGCAAGAGCAACTTTCGTTTGTCCCATCGCTCGACTGCAAAGTATGACTGACGAACTTGCGAGACAGTCAAGCTTTGCGCGGCGGTAACAATCTTTTCTGGGTCGCGCAGATATTGCCGCGCCAACTTTTCGATGTCAGGCGAAATCGTCGCCGAAACAAAGACGGTCTGCGGATGATTCTTCAGCGAGCCAAGAATGCGGCGGATGTCTTCGCGGAAACCGATATCAAGCATTCGGTCGACTTCGTCCAGCACTGCGTATCGAATGTTTTCGTACGACAACACGCGTCGCTCGTGCAAATCCATCACGCGCCCTGGAGTTCCCACGATGATCGCTGGACCGCGCTCAAGTTTTTGCACTTGAGTGGAGATCGGCTGGCCGCCATAAATTGGCACGACTTGATGACCAGAAAACTTGGCGAATTCGCTAATTTCTTTCGCAACCTGAATCGCAAGCTCGCGTGTTGGCACCAAAATCAAGACCGAAAGCGCGGAGTCCTTGGGAATCATGTGCAGCGCAGGCAGGGCGAATGCAGCGGTTTTTCCCGTTCCAGTTTTAGCTTGTCCAAGGCAATCTTTGCCCGAAAGAACGATGGGAATCAAGTCCGCTTGGATGCGAGTTGGATGAACATAGCCACGCTCAGTGATGGCGCGAAGGATTGGTTCAGAGAGTCCCAGAGAGGCGAAAGTCTGATCCGCAGCGAAAATGTCCTGGGACCGTCCAGCAGATTTGCTGGGAGGAGTGTTCTCAGTTGTCACGAACCTTTATGGTAGCGAGAACATGATGCCGATACAACTACGGGCCCGCAAGGATGCGAACCACAAGCTGTCTCAACATCAACCTCGCCGCACTCGACAGAAATGTCGGGGTCATTCGTGAATTGATCGCGCCTCACTGCGATCTCTGCGCTGTGGTCAAAGCAGACGCGTATGGCATGGGCGCGGCTCGAATCGCCCGACAACTCGCAGAAAGCGGCGTCAGCATGTTGGCGGTGTACAACCTTGCTCAGGCTGAAGCGATTTCCCTTGCTGGAGTCACAACTCCGCAACTTGTCTTGATGCCCGTTCGCGAGATTGAACTTGGTGGAGAGATTCATCGGCTCTTGCTCGC
>CAJCCX010000127.1 GCA_903961015.1 uncultured bacterium | reverse complement strand
GTCCATCTTGCAGGAGTCCAAGGTCTTCAGGTACTGTTTGTTCGTGACCTTTACCAATGGTCTACGTCCGAACGATAAGCCCAAGTACCCACCATTCCATACTGAGTCCCAAGACCACGCTTTCGAAGAACTACCGCTTTTAGGAAATAATCCCCTGAACATTTGATGCCGATTGATCCGCTCGACATTTTTGTAGGACAGCGAGATCGAGAATGACTTTCTCCCAGAGATCATCTGGCAGTTTTAAAAGATTTGCAGATTCAGTTGCAAATCCAATTGTCTCGATTGCGTGAACAAAATCCTGACACAATTTGGCATCATCCTTTGCCATCGAGTCGTGAGAAGAAGAAGTCCCCTTTGCAAGGATCGTCAGCAGACGGCCTTTCACAGAACGAATCGAACTTCCGTTGCTCTTCAATTCCTTCAGCAAGAACCGACGAATCAATTGAATCAATTGACCGGAACCGTTGCTCTTGAACAAGAGAGCCCCCGCTTTAATCGCCAACTGCAATTGTTCGATCAATGTGCTCCATGAACCTTGGAGATGCGAGTCTTGGCTGTCAGAATCACTTCTCATGAAATCGGACAGGCGTTGTCCGGTTCCTCGTTTGCGGAGTGGAAACTCCTTTTGACAGGTGCGTTCGTAGTGAAGCGAAGACATGCTGTGAAGTAGGGCATGACGCATGGAGAAAACTTCTTCATTGGGCTGAATAATCTCCATTGACTCGCCGTGGATCTTTCCAGACTCATCGATTGCGACAAAGCTGGTCAAGCGCGTTTGCAACTGGTATAGAACTCCGAGCGATTCAATTTGGGGGTCGAATTCCTCTGATTTTTCAGGCAATTCCGCACATTGATCTTCGAGTCGCATGATTTCTTCCCTCGCCCAAAGAGCGCCCAAAGGCATCGATGTTGGAAGAACTGCACATTCTCCAAGCTGCCCCCCACTTTCGCTTGACACACGCACACTTGCAAGAGATCCCTTGATGATGAACGACGAAGATCGGCCCATAAAGAGATCCACCTTGCGATTGAGCTTTGTGCCATCGACCGAAAGTCCGCGCGCAATTGGTCCTGACATCGCAGCGTCGAAGTTCTCGATCTCTTTCTGTGAATCATTCGATGAATCAACAGCGAGATATGTTCCTCCACATATCCGCGCCAGCCGAGAAAGAAAAGCCAACGATGGTGCACAACCAATACCAATGACATACAGCCGTGTCGATGTATTCATTGTGTGTGCCAAGTTGAAAATCATCGCATCATTTCCGATTGCACCATCGGTGATCAGCAATACCGTGCGGATCGAACCCTCTGCGAGGCTCTGGGCAGTTGTTGGTTTGCTCTTCAAAATTTCTGCCAGAGGCGCATGAAGATCTGTTCCCCCTTTTGCCTGAAGCTGATCAATCCACTCGTACGCCGCTTTTATATTGACTGGATTTGCGGACTTTGGATTCTCAGCAAACTTGAAGTGTTCATTTGCAAATGCGATCAATTCGAATGTGTCGTTTAGCGCGAGCAACATGAGCGAATTTTTTAGCGCCGACTTTGCAAGCTGGATGTTTTCCCCTTGCATCGATCCAGAACAATCCAGCAAATACACGGCTTCTCGAGGCAATTCTTGCTTGCGCTCCCGCGTCGCCGGAGGGTCAACAACAACCATCACATGTTCGCCATTTCCATAAGCACGAAGGGTTGTGTCTGTCGCTCGCGACCAGAACCGAACAACGATGTCTTGGTCGCATGATGTATCGAAATCAAGTGGGGCAAGAGTGATGACCGTGACGCCTGGAATTTGGCGATCGCAATCGAGGGCAACACTTCCTTGCGCTTCGGTGACATGGCCATCCACTCGCAGCTCGAAATACAACGGTGTTGCTCCCCCAAGACGAATATACGGAGTGATGCGCGATGCGTCTGGTGCCTGATCTGTATCCGGCGACGATCCCGTCCCGATGTATCCCTCTGGAAAGCCAGGAACATATTTCGTTGCAATTGTTGTTGGAACACGCACTTCGAATCTGCCTGCATCCACACGCAGTCTCTCGATGAGAGTGATCTTCACAATGATGTCACTTCCTGAAGCGATGTTGGCAAGTTGAAGCGTCTGAATGTCATCGCGTTCTTGTTCAATCAAAGCAGCAGTTTGACCCTGAGACTTTGCCGATTCGAATGCTGCCAGAGCATCGGCAGTCTTTCGACAATCTCCACGCACCCATTTTTCGCCAGCGCAAATTTCAAATGCAGTCAGCGCACCATCAGCGGGGATTGGCATTGTGTGCACAACATCTATCGTGAAATCATGGTGATTTCGATAGTGTTGCTCGAGAGTTGTGACCGAACAATCGCCGGTGACTTGCACGCGAACAACGAGTCGCTGAAGCGGAAATTGTTCTTGCGCGCAAGATCTGTCGCCACGCTTTGACTTCCCAGACTGGTGCTTGATCCCAAGTAATTCTCCCAGCGATTGGGATTGGCTTTGATTCCCAAATGATTCGAGTGATGCTTCAATTCTATTCATGAGTTCAGTCCCCCTTTGTATGTGGTGTTGTGCGTGATGAGTTGATGAATGATTGTGTTTCAGCGGCGAGATGCCGAACAAGTTTCGATGCGTTTTCATGCAATTGTGGATCGATCATGATTGTGATTCCAGGACAGAGTGAAAAGCACTGCAGCTCTTCAATCCCCCGTACTGATTTTTCCTGCACTGGCTCGGAATGCTCTGCTATGAAGTCGAGTACAGGTTGAGGCTTCATTTTTTCAAGCGCCTCGATCAATTGATCGTTGTTCTGTTGCGGGATCGTCGACTGAACTTGTGCGAGGCTGTACCCCTCGGATTGCAAGCGCTTGGCAACCAACAGCCGCAGCAAATGCTCGAACGCATACACCGCGCAGCGCCCCTCGTACTTTGGCTTGGTGATAATCCCAATCGATTGATAAAAGCGAATCGTGCGCGCATCGACACGCTCGTTGGTTCGCCCATCGTCCATTGCCATTGGCATCCTTGCCAAGAGGTGATTGGTTTCGGCAGCAAGCTCGACAAGAGAAAACTCCTTCAGGATGCTTCGAGAAAGTAAATCGATGAGGCTGGGCTTGTTGGTCATGAAGCAGAGTATATCAGTAACAGTAATCAATGTCAACATCAATTGTAAAAATGGCATAAATATGATTTTTTCTCCAAAAACGGCGTTTTTCACTGTCGGCATCGCACACACGACGCCTCTATAGAAAGGCGCGGGTGCGAACAAACAGCACATGAGAGCGGTGAATAGAGGCTTTAAAGTATTGGCTTGAAGTCGATGCGCACCCAGCGCGCCCAACCGCTAATACCGCCCGGCAATCGCTTTCAACTCTGCCTTCACGAGATCTTGCAACGACTTCGGCTGCTTCACACGCGCGCCGTGTCCAAGCCAGAGAACAAAGTAGAGAATCTCTTTCATACCGCGAACTCGGAAAGAGAATTCGTGCACGCCATCTGGACGAACGGAAATCTCTTGCGTCGGATGCCACAGCGTGTCTTTGATATTCACTGCGAATGCCGCATCCACTTCAATCACAACCGTTGACTTCGCCTCGCCGCCCTCGCGAATGATCTCCCACGCATCTTCGAGATACTCGTCCAGAGAAAACCAATCTGGCATGGTGAAGTTGGTCTTCCCATCAATGACCGACAGAATTCTCGAAAGACGAATCGTGCGAAGCGCAGAATATTTGTCGGACACCGCCTCTTTCGTCGCACTCGGCTTTGCAACAGGTTTCAAGACTGCATAAAAAGAACGGCGGGCATAAAACATTGCAAGGGGCTCAACATGCCAGAGATCCTTCGTCGCTTTGTGCTTCGGCGTCGCAGACTCCCCCGCCATGCTCGCATCCGCAAGACTCTTCGCACTTCGATAATCAATCAATAGTGTCTTTCCATCTGCCATCGCATTCACGAAGAGTTCATAATTGGTGATATCGCTTGGATTCTTCGACTGCGTGAAGCGAAGACGGATGCGGTCCTTCAAACATTGATACTTCTTCCGCGTCGCGTCATCGATGTGCTTTTCAACCGTCCGCCCAAACGTGAACGCAGCGCGCATCTGTGGCGCAAGTGATCGCTCCGTTGCATCTCGCAAAATAAAGAGCGCTGGCAAGACCTGATTTTCGATCAAATCGAGGCTGAGTCGACTGCCGCCAGTCGATGAGTAGACGCGATTGTCACCTGTTCCAATGCCAGTCGCATCAATATGAAAACCTGCGCGAACACGCTTGATAAGCAGGAAAGCTTGCGCATCGCTGACCTTGAACTTCTTCTTGATATCAGAAAACTTTGCGCCCCCAGATTCCATCATGCGCTTGAGCTCGAACATGCGCTCGAGCATTTCGTCTGCGGTGGCGTGCTTGAGCGGCATGAGAAGTTCCGCGGTGCCGCGCGCCTTGGTCAATCTTTTTACAGTCTTTGCACTCTTTGCAGCCTTCGCCGTTACTGCCGTTTTCGCCTTCTTCGCCTTTTTCGCCATTACCGGAAGTCCTTCCTTCGTTCATTCATTCGGTCACTGCCCCGTACGCAATTTCACCCCGCACTCCGACAAATTCAAGAGCCATGTCGTGACACAATCATGTCATGCGAAACAACTCATCCAAATCCTCAGCAAAGTCAGGCAAGCCCACAAAAGCACTCGTACCCCAAATCAGCTGCATTCGGCACTTTTGCGATTCTGACGGATCGATTCTACATCTGGACTCGTTGGTCGAGTCGATGATTCTTGGAAAAATTCCTC
>CAJCCX010000126.1 GCA_903961015.1 uncultured bacterium | reverse complement strand
TCTCAGCGAAGCGGGAAAGTGTCGTTCGAGATTCGCCGTGATCATCGGCGCAGAACTCGAGCAGGGGATGGTTGCCCTGAAGGATCTCGATGCGAATTCGCAGTCGCTCGTTCCAGTTGCGGAGATCGTCGAGAAGATCACGCACGCGTGCGCGTGAAAAAACTTGGGTGATTCATCGCCAAAACGCGCCGACAACTAACACGAGCCACGCAGCAACAGCAAATGGAATCTTGGCTAGCGTGCCGACAAGTCGCCCGCCCGCCGCACCTGCAGCGGGTGCGATCGAACCTTTCAGAGATCTTCCGCCTCCGCCGATTTCTCCGCAGATTGCGCCAACTGCAGCGCCGAGCATCGCGCCTGCAAGCGTTCCAATAAGTGGAATTGGAATGAATATTGTTCCGACGAGTGCGCCAATTACTCCGCCGATCAGCGCGCCAATCATTCCCCACTTCGATGCGCCACCAGCTTTCGCGCCCGCAGCACCCGCAAGAAATTCCACTGCTTCGGCACCGAGTGCGATAATGACTGCAACTCCAATTGCCGACCACGCAAACCATCCGCCTTGCGACCCCAACCACCAAGCATCGACAACTTCATTGGCAACTGCCAGCACAATCATGAACCAAATACCCGGCAATCCAAAGATGATCGATATTCCAAATATTCCCGCGAGTAGCGCGAAGATTGTCGCAGTTGAATAGACCATCCACATGGGTGGGAGGCTAGCGCAACAGCCGGGGTGCTACATTTCATTATGCAACATTTCGATCGAGCGGGAATTCTTCAGATGGAACGCAACTTTCGCGTCAATCTGGTCAACAGTCTCAGTGGCTATAAGCCGGCGAATCTGATCGGCACTCTTGGGAGTGATGGAGTTGAAAACCTGGCAATTTTCAGTTCGGTTGTGCACCTCGGTTCCGATCCCGCGCTTCTTGGCTTCATTCAGCGACCAATCGGCGAACAAAGTCATACATACAAAAACATTATTGCGTCTGGCTTTTTCACAATCAATCATGTTTCGGCGGCGCATGTGGAGCAGGCGCATCACACATCTGCGCGGTTTGAAAAAGATATTTCTGAATTCAAGGCGTGTGGTTTCACCCCTCGATATGCAATGGGATTCACTGCGCCATTTGTGCAAGAAGCCCCAGTGCAGATCGGGATGCGCTTTGTCCAAGAGATTAAAATCGAATTGAATGACACCCGGCTGATGATCGGTCAAATCGATCACGTTTTCATCAACGATGGTCTTGTCGATTCAGACGGAAGCCTTCGACTCGAGGATGCGCAGGTAGCGTGTATCAGCGGACTTGACACATATTTTCAAGCGCAGCGCATTGCACGATTTCCATATGCGAAGCCTAATCCAAAGTGAGCAGACGACTTCCAGGCGGGGGAGTGATGCAACATCGGCGAATCGTTGGATCCGCATCCCAGCGCAATTCAATGTTCTCATTGGCCGATCCAACGGTTGCTTCAATTTTTCGCCACCCTCCGCGCGCCATCGGAGTGACCACGCCTCGACCTTGCGAAAGTTCGTGTTGCTTGCCGAGATGCAGATAGAACCAGCGATGATCATCGAGCGGTTCTATAGCGATGCCCTCGGCGGCAAGGGACACGTCGATGCGGGAGTGGCATCGCATTGTGCGAACGACTCGCGCATCGTCATCGGCGCATTCCGCAATTCGCCCTAAGAACCAGTCAAAGTGAAAGTTTCCCCCCAGGACATCGTGCCGTGCAAGAGCCATAGGCAGCCAGATATTGTCGGCTCGTCGTTCCACAAGGATGACCGTACAATCTTTCTTAATGGACTGCCACACTACCGTGCGATGGATCGCCTTTTCGTTCGCCTCGATTTCGATGACTCTTGCAGGTTGTCAAAGTCCTCGTTCGACAGAGCAGTCGATCGATTTGGGAAATCACTATCTCGAATTTGGTGAATGGCAGAAAGCTGCTGACGAATTTCAACCTGTCACAATCAATTCGCCTGGACTTTGGAAAGGTGAATATGGCTATGGCGTTGCGATGTCTCAATTAGGAGACCTTGTAACTGCGCGTCGTTGTCTCGAGACTGCAAACGATCATTCGCCGGGCAACATGGAAATCATTGAAGCGCTCGCGGAAGTGATGTATCGCCAAGGCGACACAGGGCAACTCTTTCAACTTCTGCGTGGCGCTGGTGCGTCGCTTGGTCGAACTGAGCCATATCTCATTCTGGGTTTGTACGCGATCAAGTTGAAAGATAATGACAGCGCGATTCTCGCATTTCAATCTGCAATCGAAGTGGATAGCGGCGCAGTGCGACCGCGCACGACCGAGCCGTACTATCAATTGGCGATGTTGCAATTCAGCCTTGGAAACAAGGCAGAAGCGACGCGTCGCCTGCGTCAGGCATACGGAATATCCGCATCCGATCCCCGCGTGATTCAAGCGCTTCAAATGCAAGGTGTCCCGCTCGATGCATCGACTGCATTGCCGCCGGGTATTTAACGAGATGGAAATTCAAACGAATGCCACGTGATTCGCGAGCGCGAGGCGCATCAACGAATTCGTTGCGATCCGATTCCAAAGTGATGTCCACGAAGGAGTGGGCTGCGCTGCTTGCTATGTTGAGCGACCCCGCTCGACTTCGAGTCTTGCGAGCACTTGAAGCACACGAGTTGGCGGTTGGAGAAATTGCACGAGCGCTGCAGATGCCACAGTCAACAGCGAGTCGGCACATCAAGCCACTCTTTGATGCGCAGTTTGTGACACGCCGTGTGGAAGGAACAACAAGTTTGTACCGAGCTGATTCCTCTGTACTTTCGAGCGAGGTTCGCGCACTGTGGACATTGACGCGCACGCGATTGGAATCAACTCCGCAATCAAACGATGATGATGCAAGACTTGCAGCAGTCATCGCATCTCGCAGATTGGGAAGTACTGGTTTCTTCGGGAGAATTGGCGGGGAATGGGATTCGATTCGTCGCACACTTTTCGGAGAGGTCATTGGTTCCGATGCGGTCTTGGGACTCTTAGATCCCAAGTGGGTTGTTGCGGATATTGGTTGTGGAACTGGCGAGGTTTCGCAGAGAATCGCTCCGTATGTTGGACGAGTTCTAGCAATCGACCGCGAGGCGGCGATGATCGACGCTGCCAAGCGCAGACTGAGCGGCGTACGCAATATTGAATTTCGCCAAGGTGATGTGATGAAATTGCCGTTGAAGGATTGCGCGCTCGATGCAGCAGTTGCGATGCTGCTCTTTCATCATGTCGACGATCCATCTGCGGCGGTCATCGAATTGGCTCGCACAATCAAGGTGGGGGGACGATTGCTCGTCATCGATATGGTCGAACATGATAGAAGTGAATATCGCACAACGATGGGTCATCAGCACCTTGGATTTTCCCAGAGAGATGCAAAGACGTGGGCACGCGCGAGTGGATTGAATCTTGATCGCTGGTCTCGCATCACTCCGGGAGTCGATGTTCGTGGCCCTGGACTTTTCAGCGCGCTGATGACGCGCCGGCCGAAGGGATAACCGAGTCCAAAAACATCGGCGATTTACGGTGTTTCGTTCCTTGCTCGAACGCAAACGCGTACTGAATGAGTCGTGGTTCGCTCCACGCACGCCCAAAGAATGAGATGCCCACAGGCAATCCGTTCACTTGCCCTGCGGGGACGGTGATGGCGGGATAACCCGCAACTGCGGCAGGCGATGAACTTCCACCGCTGACAGCATCACCGTTGACATGATCGGTCAACCACGCTTCGCAATTTGTGGGTGCAACGAGAGCGTCGAGTTGATATTGATCCATGACGGCATCGATTCCCTCGGGACCTGCGAGTCGACGATTCATCGCGAGAGCATCAAGATATTGTTGATCAGTCAGCGGCCCTTTCGCTTCAGCCATCTCGAAAAGTTCCTGCTTGAAAAACGGCATCTCACGCGAAGCGTTTCGTTTGTTGAACGCAATCACATCGGCAAGCGAATGCATGGGAGACTTATCGCCAAGCCACTGGAAATATTTCGGCAGGTCGCTCTTCAATTCATAGAGCAACACCGTCAACTCGCTTTCGTCAAACTTGCCGAGCGTTGGAATGTTTGCAGGATCGACGATGATTGCGCCGAGACGCTTCAGATCCGCAATCGCAACTTCCATCACCAGATCGACGTCTGCGCTATATCCCATAAACCTGTCACGCACAACGCCAATGCGCGCGCCGCGCAGACCATTGCGATCGAGCGATGCGGTGTATTCGCGCTTGCCCATCGAAGTCGATTCGGCGGTGATCGGATCTGCATCATCATTTCCCGCAAGAATGCCGAGCAAAATCGCTGCGTCGGTCACAGTCCGCGCCATTGGTCCTGCGGTGTCTTGGCTATGCGCAATTGGAATGATTCCCGTTCGACTGACAAGTCCAAGTGTTGGCTTGATGCCGACCAATCCATTGTTGTTCGCCGGCGAGACGATTGAACCGTCGGTCTCGGTTCCAACTGCGACCGCAGCGAGGTTTGCCGCAATCGCAGATCCAGATCCTGAACTTGATCCAGATGGATTGCGATCAAGTGCGTAAGGATTCTTCGTCTGTCCACCGATTGCGCTCCAACCGCTGGACGAATGTGTCGATCGCATGTTTGCCCATTCGCTCAGATTGGTTTTTCCAATGATCACAGCTCCCGCCGCGCGAAGTTGTTTCACGATGAAAGCATCTTGAGGAGAGATGCACCCTTCAAGTGCAAATGATCCAGCCGTAGTTGTCATTCGATCTGCTGTCGCAATATTGCCCTTGATGAGCACGGGAATTCCATGGAGCGCTCCGCGCGATCCACGATTCTTACGCTCTTCGTCGAGCGCATCTGCAATCGAAAGTGCATCAGGATTCAGTTCGATGACGCTCTTCAGAGTTGGACCATTGCGGTCGATCTCTTCAATTCGCTTAAGATATTTTTCCGTCAGCGAGCGCGCTGTGTCTTTGCCATTGGTCATACGCAGTTGCAAATCGGCGATGGTGGCTTCATCGAGTTCAAAGACATCTGTTGCCGTTGACTCTTTGTTGCTGGCGGTTGTTTTCGTTGCGACTGTCGTGACAACGGTCTGGGGGTTTTTCGGTCCCGTGTCGCATCCTTTAAATGCGCAAAGCGCAAGTAGGAAAAGAAAAAAGCGCCCCAGTGTTGGGGCGCTCAATTTGCTTGGAATCATGGGCATTACCGAAAGCAAATCATTTCGTCGTGGTTGCTGGAGCAGCTGGCTTTGTCGGCGCAGTTGGCGCAGATGTCTTTGTTCCCGCGTCAAGTTTCGCAAACATCGCCGTTGGATCCTTGCGTGCTTTGTCTGCGCAACCGCCACAGCACAATCGCACAAGTCTTTCGCCAATCACGATATCGGTTGGTTCTTCAGGAAGCGCTTCGCCAGAAAATGGGCATGTCACGAGCGTGTAATTTTTCTTCTGCGTTGCGATTACGGCCGCATTGATGTCGGCGAGGTACTTGGTCGGATCTTTCTTGATCTTCTTCAAGCACCCTGGGCAGCAGAGCCGCACCATGTCATTCAACACAACAATTTCCTTCACCTTGTCTGCATCGGGCGAACCTGCTGCAGGCAATTCATCTTCGGTCATCACGACGCAGTTCGTCAGTGGATAACGAGCACGTTGCTGTGCAATGATCGCGGTATCGATCGCAGGGAGAAACTTCGATGGATCTGCCTTGAACGGTTCGACGCAATTACCACAGCAAAGTCGAATCTCTCGTCCGTCATTGAGGGGGTTTGCTTTGTCTTCCATAACAAAGATCACAGCATCCTTGGTGAGGGGCTTGCCTGAGACAGGACATGTCGCCAGCGGATATGGGGATCCCTTCGCAGTTGGCGCACTCTTGGAAGCTCCGAGTGATGCACCAACAACGAGTGTCAGGATGGTCGTTGCACAAAGAGTGATTCGGGATTTCATATTGTTCATTCGTGTTGTTCTTTCGGGGGGTGGATGTTGCGTAAAAGTTGCATCATAGGCAGCGAAGTAAAAGACTGGACTTTTGCGGTTGGGTGGCTATGATGCGTCCATCCGGATAAACGGATAGTTCAGCAACATCTCTCTCCACAAGGACCTTTCAAGTGACCACAACAGCATCTGCACCCGTAAAAACGACCAACTTCATGAACACAAACCTCCCGCTCACCGCGAATCCTCCATTCTTTGTCAAGGATTTGTCGGCGGATACTGTTCGCTTTGGGCGCAAAGAAATCGAACTGGCTGAAATTGAAATGCCTGGCTTGATGTCACTTCGCAAGGAATATGCCGGCAAGAATCCGCTGAAGGGTTCACGTATTTCTGGCTCCTTGCACATGACCATTCAAACCGCGGTGTTGATCGAAACTCTCGTCGACCTCGGCGCAGAAGTGCGGTGGGCGTCATGCAATATTTTCTCGACACAAGATCACGCTGCCGCAGCGGTTGCTGTTGGGCCAAATGGAACGATTGAAAAACCTGCTGGCATTCCAGTCTTTGCCTGGAAGGGCGAAACGCTCCCCGAATATTGGTGGTGCACATATCAAGCGATGAATTGGCCGAACGCAAAGGGACCAACGCTCATTCTCGATGACGGTGGAGATTTGACGATGCTTGTTCACAAGGGACTTCAATTCGAACAAGCCGGCGAAATTCCAAATCCTGCAACTGCTGACAGTGAAGAATTTCAAGTCGTATTGCAACTCTTGCATGACTTGTCGAAGAATTTTCCCGGCATGTTTGGACGCATTGCGCCAAGTGTGCGCGGCGTGAGCGAAGAAACAACGACAGGTGTTCACCGACTTGGTCAGATGCAGGAATCAAAGCAACTTCTATTCCCTGCGATCAATGTGAATGACTCTGTAACCAAGAGCAAATTTGATAATTTGTACGGTTGCCGCCACTCGTGCGTGGACGGAATCATGCGCGCCACAGACGTGATGTTGGGTGGCAAGACCGCCGTCGTTTTCGGCTTTGGTGATGTGGGCAAGGGTTGCGCTCATAGTCTTCGTGGCCAAGGTTGCCGAGTGAAGGTGACAGAAATTGATCCGATCTGCGCGCTGCAAGCAGCCATGGAAGGTTACGAAGTGGTCACCGTTGAAGATGCTGTCGAGACCGCAGATCTTTTCATCACCGCGACAGGAAATTGCAATGTCATCACCGCGGACTTGATGAAGCGCATGAAGGACAAGGCAATCGTTGGAAACATCGGACATTTCGATAATGAAATCGATATGGCTTCACTCGCTGCGCTCCCAGGAGTTCGCAAAGTGAATATCAAGCCACAGGTGGATGAGTGGGTCATCTCGAAAGGTCGATCGATCATCGTGCTTGCTGAAGGAAGACTTCTCAATCTTGGTTGTGCAACTGGCCATCCATCATTCGTGATGAGCACCAGCTTTGCCAATCAAGTTCTTGCGCAGATTGAACTGCATGCAAACGCAGAAAAGTACGAGAAGAAGGTCTATACGCTTCCGAAGTCTCTTGATGAGAAAGTTGCTCGGCTTCATTTGGACAAATTGGGCATTCGATTGTCCAAGATGACCGAAAAACAGTCGGAGTACATGGGAATTCCAGTGGATGGTCCTTATAAAGCAGCGATCTATCGTTACTGATTGTCTTTTGGAAAACCAATTCATTTCGCAGTACGCTTCTTCCGTATGAGATTGCCAGCTGTTTTATTACCAGTCGGGCTTGTGATCCTCTCGCAGTTGCTGCTGGGATGCTCGAATCTTCCCAATACATCGGTTGCGGATTCTTCCAAGAGCGTTGAATTGCAACCGTTGTCCATTGTCCCATCACAAATTGATTGTGGAGCGGTGTCTCAGTGCGAAATGCCACCACCAATTTCGATGGTGCTCCGCAACACAACGGTCGAGCCAATTCGAATCCGTAGTTTCGTCGCAACGTGTGGCTGCACCATTCCTGATCTGCTGCCCAACACGGTCATTGCTCCTGGTCAAGAAATCAAAGTGAATGTTCGCCTCGAACTTTGGGGGCAGGGGCGCAAGCAACAATTCATCCGATTTATTGATGAGAATTTCCAGCCTCTTGGTCGAGTCCAAGTTCTCTACGAAGTTCGATCATCGCTGCGGTCTTCCCCAAGTGGGATCTCTCGCGGAGTCAATCCCGAAGGAACTTTTCAGATTGAGTCATTGACGGATCAGAAATTCACAATTCTCCAGTCGTATCCAGCAGTCGTTATTCAGCGAGAATCCCAAGCGGCAATAGAACACGCGCTCTCAATCAACTGGCAGGAAGTTGAAACGCTTGCGGTCGCTACAACTCCCATCCCAGAGTTCACCTTCGATGCTGATGGAAAGTGGGCGACACTCTTGGTCCGAATTGCAACGGATAAGCCAGATTGTTCGGAAGTTTTTATTTGGTTGAGGAATATCACCCCAGAGCGCGCTGTGACACACTAGACTCCGACGCCCAATGGCGAAGAAGAAAAGCACCAACTCCAGCAGGAAAGCATGGAGAACCGCAAAAAATTCAGACAAGCACGAACTCTACGAACTCTCCGTTCAAGGGACTGAATCTGATTGCATCATGATTGACCGCGTTTTTCGTAAGCGGCTCAATCGAACACCGCATACTTTGCGTGAAGATTTTTCGGGGACTGGCCTTATGTCTCGCGAATGGGTTCAGTGGCGCGCAACCAATTCTGCTGTCGGCGTCGATTTGGACGCGAAAGTGTTGCGCCGTGGGCGCGAAAAAATCTTGACGCTTTCAGCGGATCAGCGCAAGCGAATTGAATTGAAGAAGGGCGATGTCAATCGTGTACGCACGAAAGGCGCGGATGTTTTGCTTGCGCTCAATTTTAGTTATTTCGTTTTTCATACGAGAGCACAGTTGCTGGAATATTTCACCAATGCACGCAAGAACGTCAAGGATGGTGGAATGATTTTCGTCGATGCATATGGTGGATCTGGTTCTTGGGCGGTTGGCGAAGAAGATCGCTCGCTGGATGGATTCACCTATGTCTGGCACCAGGCCAAGATCAATCCCATCACGCATCATGTCGTGAATCACATCCACTTTCGTTTCCCAGACGGCAGCGAAATCCGCCGTGCATTTACCTATGAGTGGAGACTTTGGACGTTGCCAGAAATCAAGGAAGTGCTGATTGAAGCTGGATTCCATAGGCCGGTGGTTTATTGGGAAGGAACGGAAAGAAAAAGTGGCGAAGGCAATGGCGTCTTCAAACCATCGCATCGCGGCGAAGCGTGTGAGGGGTGGATTGTCTACATCGCCGCAGAAAAATAGGCAAGATTGTTGTCAAACATTGTTCTACGTTTTCGTTGCCATCACCCTAGTATTGGAAAGTGATGAGCCTTCTTCCTGAAACTGATTTGTTATTGCCGACCCTTGCCGCTCGGTTGGGTGGTGTTGCGAAGCGATTCGAGCAGGAACTTGTCAGCGACCTGCCAGCTGTCAATATTTTGTCGCGGCATGTCGAAAATTATCGCGGAAAAATGCTTCGGCCAACATTGGTGATCGCATCTGGATTGGCGGTGCGTGCAAATCCACTTTTCAATCTCGTCAGTCCTGCAAATCGTGTGATCGATGACAGCCTCGACACGCTTGGAGCGGTGGTCGAGATGATTCACATGGCAACTCTCGTTCATGATGATGTGCTCGACGAAGCAGATCTGCGCCGCGGTGGTGAAACTGTCAATAGTTTGCGTGGCAACGAAACTGCAGTGATGTTGGGAGATTTTCTTATATCAAGTTCGTTTCATCTCTGTTCTTCTGTCGGAGAATCATGGCTGAATAGCGCGCTTGGAGAAATGACTTCGCGCCTCTGCAGCGGCGAGATTCTTCAACTTTCCCATCGTGGCGATCTGACTTTGGATTCCAAGACATATTTCGAGATCATTCGTCGCAAGACCGGCGTGCTTGCTGGCGCATGTTGTGGATTAGCCGCACGATTGGCCGGCGCAACACCTGCAGTGTGCGAGGCGCTGTGTTTGTACGGCGAGGAACTTGGAATGGCATTTCAAATTCAGGATGATGTGCTGGATTTGGTCGGTGAACAACGGATTGTTGGCAAGACACTCGGAATTGATTTACGCAAGGGAAAATTCACTCTTCCGCTGGTGACGCATCTGACTCGCTGCACTGGGGACATTCGTCAATCGACAATTCACGCGATCGAACAATGTGATGTGCCAACGCTTCTTCGCTTGATCGAATCAACCGGATCACTAGCAGCAGCGCGAGAACAGGCTTCCGAGTTCGTCAACAAAGCCAAAGCGCGCCTTTCAATCTTGCCCGAAAGTCCAGCTCGTCAATTGCTCTGGTCCATCGCAGACGCAACAATCGAGCGTGAATTCTAGTATTCGCACTTCGAGACTGGCGCGATTATTTCGACCAGCCTCTTCCGCTCGAACCTGACTTTCCAACTGTTTTCTCATCGGGCGCAGAGAGTTTCGCGTTTGCTGCGACGAGCGGATCAAGCACGGCTGCATCGAGACTGTTTGGATGACCTTGCCATCGCACAATTCCATCGCTAGAGATGATGGCGATATTTGGAATCCCACGAACTCCAAATCCCTTTTTCATTACGCCAGCTGGATCGAGTGCGATTGCATAGTTGAAGTCCTTCTCTTTCAAGTTTTTCTTTTTCAGTCCATCTTCAAAATTGCTCTTGCTCTCGTCAGAAAGTCCGACTACAGCAATCGTTGATGCGTATTGCTTGGCAATCTCATTCATGTGCGGTCTGGCAGCCATACACGGCCCGCACCAAGTTGCGAAGAAGTCAACGATGACAAGTTTCCCCTGCATATTGGGCTCTTGGGTCAACCATGTTTGGACCGTGAGTGGAGGACTTGATTTACCGCGTAAATCTGCACAGCTGTTAAGTGGTTCAGTAAAGGTTGGAAATACAGCATCTTTCGCCATTGCAGGTGCCGCAGCTTTTGCGACCGGCTTTTGTGCTACTTCCACGATTTTCTTCGGCTCCGCCTGCAAGAGCTTCGCTGCGGCTGCTGCGCCTTTTTCGTTCAACCCAACGTATCGAATTGCACCATTTCGATCCACAACCAAATTGACTGGCTTCTTATAAACGCCAAGAGCATCGCACCATTGACCATCTTCATCAATGCAGAAATTTCCTTTGGCCACACTTTTTTCAAGGCGCTTCTTTGCGAGGTCAAGTTTGTTTGGCACTTGAAGGCCAATCACGATGACAGTCTCATCTGCGGGCATCGTTCCTAATGCCGCAAGAATGCGATCAATGATTGCGGGTGCAGTGTTGCCAACATCAATGCTTTGAATGATCACTACATTCCCTTCAAGATTCGGCGCAGATTTCGTCGCAGTTGATCCGACCCACTTCGCATTGGCGGTCATCGGTGGAAGGGCATAACCCAGTCCTTCTTCCAAGGCTTTCTGATCTGCAGGATCCAACTTTGCAACCCATGATTTCTCTGGTGCCTGGCACTCGATGCGCTTTGCTTGTTCGATTTTTGGATCAACTGGTGCAACTGGTTTTGGTTCCGCAGCTTTTGGATTTGCAGGTTTCTGAACTGCATCAGGATTTTCTTCTTGGTATTTTCGAATTTCTTCTTCAGTCGGTTCCGCAGGCGCCGTTTGTGCAGGAACGATTGGTGGGACTGGAACTGCGGGAGTTTCCGTTGGTGGCGGCGAAGGTGGCTGAGGAGGTGCGTACCCACCACCGAATTGACCATATGCAGTCGGCAGAAGAGAACTCAACACAAGCGAGAGAATCGCAGCGGAAGTCTTGCGCATTCAGAGAGTCTAGCCATTTATGAACGAGATCCCAACAGAAGCGTTGTCGATCAGTCGAATCTCACCAAGCTTCGCAGCGATAAGCGCACGAGCGAATTTCGCACCAGATTCGGGTGCGCACAGGGTTGTTTCGCTACGGATGACGGCGTATTGAGTTTCAAGTCCATGCCGATCCAACGTTTCGCGCATCGATTTTTCGCCTGCAGCAACGCTTGAATAATTCGCAGCAGATTGCAATGCACGAGAAATACCCAGCGCTGAGGTTCGCTGCGAAGGATCGAGATATCGATTGCGACTGCTCATCGCCAGTCCATCTGGTTCACGAATAGTTACGCAAGGAATAATTTTCAGCGACTTCCACCGTGAAGAATTTTCTTCAACCATCTGTGTAATCACCCGAAGTTGCTGAAAATCTTTTTCGCCAAAGAATGCAAGTGATGGCTCGCAAAGATCGAAAAGTCGACTGACGACGAGGCAAACTCCACCAAAGTGTGTTGGCCGAATTGCGTCTTCCAGAAGTGGGGTCGTTGCAATCGCAGGCAACGAAAATTGCGCCGCATGCGATGCAGCGTTCGCCAACCCGTTGGGATACATTGATTCGACGGTTGGAATAAAGACGGCTGATGCGCCAGCGGCTTCTGCGATTTTCAGATCCGCATCCAGGGTTCTTGGATATCTCGCAAAGTCCTCGTTGGGACCAAACTGCGTCGGGTTGACGAAAATGGTTACCAGGACGGGTCTCCCGCTCGCAGCGCCAGCGCGAATCAAGGATGCGTGGCCTTCATGGAGTGCTCCCATGGTTGGGACGAGTGCTCCGCCTCGGTATTCGTTCAGTTTCTCAGCATTTTCGATAATTTTCATGCCGTTGCCTTGATCAGGGTAAAGTCTCTACTACAATCGGTTATTGAGAATGAGTCTCAACTTACAAGAAGGAATTCCGTGATTTCATCCAATAGCCCAACATCAAATAGTCCAATCTACCTCGACCATGCCGCCACGACTCGATGCGATCCAAAGGTCGTCGATGCCATGCTTCCCTATTTCACCGAAATGTTCGGAAATGCGGGGTCGCGCAACCACCAATTCGGTTGGCAAGCCGAAGACGGCATCGAAATTGCTCGCGAACACGCGGCGAAGTTGATCGGCGCTCAGGCGAAAGAAGTGATCTTCACATCTGGATCAACCGAGTCCAACAACCTCGCTATCAAAGGTGCGGCGGAAATTTATGCTCGCGCAGCAGCGGGGCAGACAGGTCGCGGACACATCATTACTGCTGCTCACGAACACAAAGCTGTTCTCGATCCAATTCGCCGTCTGATGCGCGAAGGATTCGATGCGACATTCATCCAGCCTCCTGCGGATGGCGTGATTACCGCTGAAATGGTCAAGGCTGCTTTGCGGCCCGACACAATTCTGGTCTCGATCATGTGGGCGAACAATGAACTTGGAACGATCAATGAAGTGCCGCAAATTGGTCGACTGTGCCATGAAAAGGAAGTGATTTTTCACACCGACGCAACGCAATGGGTTGGCAAGATGCCGACAAATGTCGAAGCGGATCAAATTGATCTTCTCTCTTGGAGCGGCCACAAGATGTACGGGCCGAAGGGAGTTGGCGGGCTTTATGTTCGTCGACGAAAGCCGCGCGTTCGTTTGGAAGCATTGCAGGATGGCGGCGGACAGGAACGCGGAATGCGTTCAGGAACGCAGAATGTCAGCGGAATCGTGGGATTTGGCAAGGCGTGCGAACTGTGCTTCAACGAAATGGAATCTGAAGGGAAGCGACTTCTGGCGATGCGAGATCGTTTGGAGACAGAATTGAAGAAGCGGATCGAAGTCACGGTTGTCAATGGTCATCCGACAAAGCGCCTCCCCAATATTTCAAACATCTCCTTCGGTTTTGTTGAAGGCGAAAGCTTGATGATGGGCGTACGCGAAATCGCTTGCTCGTCAGGATCAGCTTGCACCAGCGCAAGCCTCGAGCCTTCGTATGTATTGAAGAGCCTTGGAATCGGCGACGACCTTGCTCATTCATCATTGCGACTTTCACTTGGTCGATGGACAACGGAAGCGGAAATCGATTCAGCAATCGTGATGATCGAAACTGCAGTGAATCATCTTCGTCGGCTCAGCCCGCTTTATGATCTCCATAAAGAAGGGGTGGATCTTTCAAAGATTGTTTGGCAAGCGCATTAGTTTGAGTATGCAGCCTTTTATGACCCAAGAGAGACTTAGAAAGGCCATTACGACCCAAGTCAGTTTTAGAAGGATTGTTACGACCCAAGAGAGATTTAGAAAGAATATTCGGTACAACCGTATCACTAAAATAAGAAAGTAAACAATATGGCATACAGCAATAAAGTCATCGAACATTACGAAAATCCACGAAACGTCGGCGCATTTGGCACTTCCAAGGAAGTCGCCGCGCGCAAAGATATCGGCATCGGCATCGTCGGCGCTCCAGAGTGCGGCGATGTGATGCAACTGCAGATCAAAGTCAGCGAACAAGGAATCATCGAAGATGCGAAGTTCAAATGCTTCGGTTGCGGATCCGCAATCGCAAGTTCTTCGCTCGCCACCGAGTGGATCAAAGGCAAGACCGTCGACGAGGCATTGACGATTCGCAACACGCAGATCGTCGAAGAACTCAGCTTGCCGCCAGTGAAAATTCATTGCAGCGTGCTTGCCGAAGATTCCATTCGCAGCGCGATCGAAGATTGGAAGAAGAAGTCCGGCGCGTCGCCGGCGAGTCAATCACCAATGCCGGTGACTCAACACGCCTAAAGGAGTTTGAAATGCCTCTACATGTGACTGAAACCGCCGCTCGCGAAATCGACACCATCATCCAACAGCAAGGACTCGACGCAGGAAAAATCTGCTTGAGAGTCGGCGTGAAGGGTGGAGGTTGCTCTGGTTTTTCTTACATCCTTGATCTCACCGAAGTCCAGAAAGATTCTGACGAGTGCTGGTCATATTCTTATGGGCGTCGCGCTGCGAAGGCAGGAGCAAACGAAGGCGCAGGCTCGGTTGCTGTCGCAACAGCAGTCGCAGAATCTGCTGGCGAACCATTCACGGTGAGAGTTGTGTGCGATCCAAAGTCGTACCTCTATCTCAACGGAACAACGATCGACTTCAAGGATGAAATCATGGGACGCGGATTTGTATTCAACAATCCAAATGCCACGACATCGTGTGGTTGCGGTTCCAGTTTCAGCGCGTAAAGTTTTCGCAAACTGCTAGCGACGCGCTCGACACACCCTTGAAATGGGCGTCTCGTGTCGTTTTTCGACACTGTGCGCCCATCTCATGGTCGATTCCGAAGTTTGGAATGGTTTCCGAAATTTGTCCTGCGGACCGCTAGTTTCGACTCGTGAGAGTTACTAGCTTCAATTCCAACCCTCGGCTTCATCCAAGTCTTGCGCCTTTGATCCTCATCGCTCAATCACATGGCGGTGTGCTTTCATCGACCGAAGCTCGTGAACTCGGATATTCCTCTCGCCGCCTTGACACGTTCGCTCGCAGGGGTGCGATCACGAAATTTCTCGGCCAGTGGATAGTCCCTTCGCTCGTCGAGCACTACCACTTGGCAGTAGCACATGCACTCATGTTTCGGATTGGTCCGCAGACTGTGGTCTCAGGCGCTGCGGCGGCGCAGTGCCTTGGTGCGATCGGAGAGTGGCCCGTGCGCTTCGGTGTTGATATACCAACTGCGTACCCTCCATCTCGAAGTCATATGCGAATCGAAGGAGTGCGGATTGTTCGGCGTGCAATGGACGGTGTAGTTGTGCCGCGGGGTCAGCTGCGTCTGGCGGATCGAACGACTGCTCTCCTTGACTGCGTTGACAGTGTGCAGTCCGACATGCGTGAAGGATTGCTCGACTTTCTCCTGCAGCAGCGCTGGCTGAAGCGCGAGCTCGTTGAGACGCGTATCGCCGCCCGTCGCTCTGGTCAAACTGGTCGGCGGGTGACAAGTGCACAACTCGCCGCGCAGCGCCACGCATTAGAAGGAACCGAATCGGCAGCGGAGCGGTTGTTCAAACGCGTACTCGTTGGTGCGGGGCTTCGCAGAGGTGGAAGCCTCGGGTGGCATCCAAACCACACTGTTCGAATCGCTCTAGGAAGTCTCACAAAACCCGCTACGAATAGTCAGCGCAGACATCCCAAAGTTGCGTTAACACGAATCGTCCGCATCGACTTCGCCTGGCCCGACTGCAGGCTAGCCATAGAAGTGGACGGCCGCGCTTTCCACTCATCCGATGAGGCATTCGAGCGTGATCGCGAACGGCGCAACGATCTCGAAGTCGCAGGTTGGATGGTGCTGAATGTCACTTGGAAGGCGCTCCGTGTTTCGTCCGATTCAGTGGGCTTGCGCATTCATGCAGCGCTGAGCCGACGGCGCGCTACCCGTTGAAATGGGCGCTCTGTGTCGTTTTTCGACACTGGTCGCCCATCTCGCATGGAAACCGACGGATCAGGCGCGAGCGAGCGACCCCGCTGCGTCTTCGCAGAGAGACTTCGCCGAGATACCGTTGCCAACCGCTCGCTGCATCCATAACTCGGGCGTCAAGCGTCCGATGGAAGTGATACGGCGAGTTTCCGTTGCAATATCTTTGGTTCGCATGAACGATCGAATCTGGTGACTCATCACATGACCAAGTGTGTAATCCGCCAAGTACAGCGGATGTCCGATCATGTGTTGATATGCCGCGAGCAATCGATAAGGATCCGAGCCGAAATCGCGCTCATAAAACCGCGTCCAAAGTCGATCAGCAATCTCAAGCACTTCTGTCCGCAGTTGTTCTGCCGTCGCAGTTGGGTTTGCATACAGCCAGCGCCAGACTTGAAGTTCAAGCAGACTCGGCCCAGCAATTTGGCACGCAGCAAGCATCGTCTGCACACTATCGATTGCAAATGCGCGGTCGGCACCATCGGTCGCTTCGATACCAAGCACGCGCTTGCCGAGCGACTGATAGAGAAACGCAAACGCCTCTGTGCACGCGGTGTTTGGAACATTGCGCAGGGCAGGTCGCGGCGCAAAGTATGTCGAACAGAGTTGCTCGAGATTGTGGCCAAGTTCGTGCATCGCAGTATCAAAGCCATCCCACCCGAGTTGATCCTTCAACCGACTTGTTCGCAGCCACGCGCCATATTCAGTCAGCAGCGGTCGCATCGCATGACCCGATCCCTTAGCAATTTCCACTTTGATGCGCGTTCCTAAGAAGTCTGCATCCTTCGCGCAATATCCAAGGTCGCGCAGCACTTGCGGAAGCGCTGCTTGGAAAGCCTTTTCGTCTGGAAAACGTGCCGCAACTGCAGCATCCATTTCCGATGCGGGTCGCGATTCGGCGATGTCGTCAAAGTAGATATCAAATGGTTCGAGATCTCGCCCGAGGCGCTTACGCAAATATGCCGCAAGATCCTTTCGCGTCGGATGATCGAGCAAGTCGGTCAATAGTCGTTCGACATCTTTCTCAGACATTTCTCGTGCGAGTTCGAACTTGCGCGCGATCGCCGTTGGGTGATCTGGATAGTGCGCATCAAATTCGCGTGCGAGATTGAACTGTTCAATCCACCGCTCATATCTCGCAAGCCCCATAGTCTCGTCCGCCTTGATGGCGATCCCACCGATTGTGTTGTTCTGCGCATTCCAATCGCCTGTTGCTGTGCGATCCATTACCGACTTTGGAACGCCGCCATCGATCGCTCGCGCCATTACTCCAGCAAGCGCACGTTGGCGGGGGATTCCTTCTGGGTTGTTGTATTGCGCCTTGATTTCCTCGCGCACCAGCCAGTGTGTAAGCAGCGCGCGATCTTCCGCAAACCAACGCTTACCCGTCGAATCGACCAATGTTCCAACTGGAATATGAAAGTGCGAAACCCACTGCGATGCTGCGTGGCCAATCTTGCGCGCTTTTTCAGAGAGCTCCTTTGGAATACGCGCACCGAATGCTTGCGCAACTCTGACAGATGCCCATTGGTCTGTATCCCATTTCGACCCAGACTTGAGCATTGAATCCAGATTGGCGCGCTCGAAATTGAGCAGTGCAACAAACGCTAATTGCTGTCGATAAAACTGTTCTGATAAATCTGGCGCAGGATCGAACGTCGCCAACATGTCATCGATGCCAGGAAAGTCATCGCCAGCTAAGTCGCTGTGTCGGCGCAGCGTGCGATGCATTTCGTACAAGTGCCCATTGATCTGTTCAAGTGCACCTTCGATGCGTGCGAGCAGTCGGACCAAGTCCGCACCTGTTGGCACAAACCGATCGAGGCAGAATTTTGTGAATGCCGCATCATTGCCGTCAATCGTTTGCCAACGGGCGGCGACTTGCGCCACTCCGCGTTCGATGCGAGTTCGCTCCGCAGATCCAAATTTCTCGACGAGTGCCGCAATGGCGATATGTGCGTGGTCTTTCATGGACTGTGCATTGTGGCTTGAATTGCTCTTTGCGGCAATCGACTGAAAATCGTTATTCTTTGTCCAAATGATTCAACGCATAATTCTTTGCGGCCTCGCCTTCATCCTGACTGCGTGCCAGATTCCCGAAGTAGGGAAGTTTGAACAATTACACAAGGGGATGAGCCAGTCGGAAGTCATTTCGCTTTTGGGAGAACCATCTTCGCGCTCTCCTGCTCAGCTGAACAAGAGCGGCCAAGTGGTTGGACAGGCTTCATGGCAATATGGTGACAATCTTTCCACTTTGTCTTCGAATGCAATGTTCAAAGATCAGCCGCCGTCAGACCGAGTGTGGGTTATTTTCTTTGATGGCGATGGAAAAACCACAAGCTGGCAGAAGCCAGCTTGGGATCAATAAATATTATTTTCAGCTGAATCCGTCGCTGCGAAGCGCGGTCTGCATCTTCGCAGCGGAATCGGTCGCTGCGAAGCGCGGTCTGCATCTTCTCAGCGGAATCCGTCGCTGCGAAGCGCGGTCTGCATCGTCGCAGCGGAATCGGACTCTGCGAAGCCCGTCTGCATCTTCTCAGCGGAATCCGTCGCTGAGAAGCCAATCAGACCGACGCAGCCATCTTCGCCGCCTTCTTGCGCGCATCTTCGAGATTGCCGACATACATGAACGCACTCTCGGGAAGGTCATCGCCTTCGCCGTTGCAAAGTCGTTCGAAACTATCGATCGTGTCCTCGAGCGAGCAAGTCACGCCTGGAAGTCCGGTGAAGACTTCTCCGACATAGAACGGCTGCGAAAGGAATCGCTCGATCTTGCGCGCGCGCGAAACTGCCAACTTGTCTTCTTCGGAAAGTTCGTCGACGCCGAGAATTGCGATGATGTCCTGTAGATCCTTGTAACGCTGCAAGATTCCCTGCACGCGTCGCGCAACTTTGTACTGTCTTTCGCCAACAACTTGCGGATCGAGAATGCGACTAGTGGAAGCAAGTGGATCGACAGCGGGATAGATTCCCTTCTCTGCAATCTTGCGCTCGAGCACGATAAATGCGTCAAGATGGCTGAAAGTTGTCGCAGGCGCAGGATCGGTCAAATCGTCTGCAGGAACATAAATCGCCTGCACTGAAGTGATTGCGCCCTTGTTTGTCGATGTAATTCGTTCCTGCAACTGTCCCATCTCGCTCGAGAGAGTTGGCTGATATCCCACGGCACTTGGCATACGACCCAAGAGTGCGGAAACTTCAGATCCTGCTTGCGTGAAACGGAAAACGTTGTCGACGAAGAAGAGTGTTTCTTTTCCACTCTCATCACGGAAATTTTCGGCCATTGTCAGTGCGCTGAGTGCAACGCGAAGTCGTGCGCCTGGCGGCTCATTCATCTGCCCGAAGACCATGGCCACTTTGTCCAACACGTGGCATTTCTTGCCGGTTGCATCGGTGTATTCCGCTTCCTGCATTTCAAGCCACAAATCGTTTCCTTCGCGTGTTCGCTCGCCGACGCCTGCGAAGACGGAGTAACCACCGAAGTTTCGAGCGACGCGAGCAATCATCTCTTGAATGACGACGGTCTTGCCGACGCCTGCACCACCGAAGAGACCGATCTTTCCACCGCGGACGAACGGGCACAAAAGATCAATGACCTTGATGCCTGTTGGCAGAACTTCAGTCTTTGGATTCAAGTCGACAAACTTTGGCGGCTCTCTGTGGATCGGCGCAAAATTCGTTTCGCCAATTGGACCGCGTTCATCAATAACTTTTCCAAGCAAATTGAAGACTCGGCCAAGCACTGGTTCGCCAACGGGAACCTTGATCGGTGATCCTGTGTCGACGCAGGAATCGCCTCTGCGAATTCCGTCTGTCGATGCAAGAGCAACGCAGCGCACGACGCCGCCGCCAAGATGCTTTGCGACTTCGCCCATGAGGACAGTTTTGACCCCGCGAAAGTTGAAATCAACCTGAACTGCGTTATAGATTTCGGGGAGCGAATCCTCTGGGTATTGAACGTCGAAGGTGGATCCGATGACTTGAGTGATTGTGCCTGTTGTTGCCATTATTTTCTCTGTTGTTGACGAATTTGGAGGAGCGCAAGAATAGCGAGTGCGAGCGAAATCGTCCACGACTCAAGCGATGCGAACTCCGCCGAATTCTGTACTCGATTTCATCGGGTCTGGCAGTGTTGTCACCAGAATCTCCGTCCCTTCTGTGCAAGATCGACCCTGCAATCCGCTGTGATTCGCAGGCAGAATGAGCGTAGATCCACGGCGAAGGGGATGCGGTAGTGAATCGGCGTCAAATTGCCCATCAAGGATTGTCCAAACCACTGGGACGCCGATGCATTCATGCCGCAGGGGAGTGTTTGGTTTCACGCTCCATTTTTCGACATCGAACCAGTCAGTGCGCACGAGCCCTTCGATCGCGATCGAATCCGAGTGAACAACATTCGGCGTTCGCGCGCGGTCGAGGTTGGAAAGATTCTGATCTTCGCCAAGTAACAAGCATTCCATCGCTGCAGCAAGATCGAGTGGCCGCGCCGGATCATTACGACCCCAATCCCACATTCGAAATGTTGTATCGCTTGGAGTTTGCACTTCTGCAACTAGAACTCCTGCACCAAGCGCATGACAGATGCCAGAGGGCAGCCAGAAACAATCGCCTCGTCGCACGGGGTGCGTGATCATGATTTCCAGAAGCGCGTCTTGTTGAATATGTCGCTCGCACTGCGCGCGAGTGATATCGGGACGAATGCCGCGATAAATGAGGGCCCCAGGATTTGCATCGAGCACAAACCACATTTCACTTTTCATATGAGAGTGCGGATGGAGCGTGCTGTAATTCAAGTCTGGATGCACTTGCACCGAGAGGTTTTGTCCAGCATCGAGAATCTTTAAAAGCAAGGGAAATCCAGCGGTTTCGAGGCCGCTCTGAGAAAGTGCACGACCCATGAGCGCGCGCCGCTGCACAGGATTCTGCATGAGGTCGTGCAGTGTCAATCCTGCATCTTCTCCGCTTTCAATTGCAGTTCGGCCATCGAGAATTGTTGCAGGAAGATCTGCAACAAGCCACGCTTCTCCCACAGCGCTGCGTGCACGACATTGCTGATACGAATGGTTTGCTGTTGGAGTTGGTCCGAGCCATGGACCAAGTCGGTCACCGCCCCACACGCGATTGCGAAAAATTGGCTGAACGAGAAAGGGGGCGAGCACGATCACTCCTCGAGTTTAGATCGCCATTCCGGTGATGGTCGCTTCAAAGACGAGTTTGTCATTCACGATGCCTTGCGTCTGACTGACGAAGCGGCGAACGTTGTATGAAACTTCTTTTGAGAGGATATAAAAATGATCGCCAGGAACCACTAGTCCGCGGAAGATGACATCATCGCAGCGCGTGAAGCCAAGAAAGCCCGTTGTCCGACCAAGACGCGTATGGGCGATGCTGCAAAGTTGGGCTGCCGCTTCGATCATCAGCACCCCAGGGAAAATTGGTCTGCCCGGAATATGCCCTTCGACCCAGAATTCATCATCGCGAATGATGCGTTCGCCTAATGCAGAAGTCCCAAGTTCCGAGAGCCAAATAACTCGGTCAATCATCCGCATGTGGCCGCTCTGAGGCAGATAACGATCGATTTCTGCCTTGTCACACAGAGTTTGGGAACGGTCGATTTGTTCAAGGGGAAAGAGGAGTGTGGCGGCCATATTTTGCTTGCGTAAATTTTACTGAGGGGTGAGAGTGACGGGAAGATAGCAATTTGCTACACTTTCGACCTACTAAGGAGGTCTGAACCAATGATCATGCAAAGTTATGAAAAACTTCTAGCGGTTCTCAATGGGGCACGTGAGGACATTGAAAAGGCTGCTGGGGGCAATCGAGCCGCGGGAACGCGTGCACGAAAGCACATGCAAGAAGTGCGTTCTGTCGCTCAAGAGGTTCGCGCTGCGATCCTTGCTGGGCGTGAAGAACCACCAAAGGCTTGATTTGACTCTGCGCCGAACGCCGCAAATGGCGTTTTGACGCTCTGATGTCGAACATTCGATTTTTCTGCTGATTTTTATCAGCGGAGTTTTTTCGTTTTGCGTTGTGGTAGCCCGCGCAACAAAATTCGCTATTTCTGCGGAATCGAGACAACTGTTTTCGCAAGTGGCAAGATTGCTCTAAAAACTGGGTGTTCGCACGTGCTCATCATTTCATAGAGCGCAGAAACAACGCCTGTGGGAATACTGCCAGCGCGTTCCATTCGCCGAAATGCAGGTTCGATCTGATCAGGCTGGCCGGAAGAAATCGCATCCGTTGCATGAAATGTTTGAATTCCGAAGGAGCAGCAGTCAAGAACAGTTTGCAAAACACAAACATGCGCTTCGATTCCACAGATGAGCAGATTTGGTCGACCGAACGACTGAAGGTGCGTGCGCACTTCGCTTGTGAGCCCCGTGAAGCAAAGTTTTTCCACGACGGGCGTTCCCGCAGGAAGCACTTCAGCAATCGGAGCAAAGGTATGGCCGAGACCCTTTACATATTGCTCCGTGACAATGATTGGCATCTTCAGTAAGGCCGCCCCAGAAATCAGAGATCGGCATCTTGCAACGAGCAAATCACTATTGTGAATTGTCGGCATCAAGCGATCTTGAATGTCGATCACCAAGAGCGCGGTTGAATCGGGATGAAGGCGGGGAATCGGCATTGATTTGGCGCAATTACACGCGGAGTTCAGGCTCTTCGTGCAGAACCTTTGCATATCGGGCTCGAATTGGTTCGATGGAATCTCGTAGGAACGAGTCCGCTTGTTCTGTGGAACGACCCACGAATCGCTTTGCGCTGATGAGCGACTGAAAGTCAATCGCATTGAAGTGTGGATCGCCTGCAAGGCGCGAAAGGAGATCGTTGGGAGCGCCATCGCCTTTGATGCGCTGTGCAGCAGCTTGCGAATGTTGTCGCAGCGATTCATGCGCTTCTTGGCGGTCCACGCCCCGCGCAACTGCGGCGAGAAGAATTTCTTCGGTCGCCATGAATGGAAGTTCGGCGTCGAGTCGAGCGGTGCATTGTCCGGGATAGACAACCAATCCGCCCGCAACATTTGCCATCACTTCCAAAGCCCCATCGAGAGCAAGAAATGATTCTGGAATTGAAAGACGACGGTTGGAAGAATCGTCGAGTGTTCGTTCTAGCCACTGCGTGCTGGCAGTGTCGTATGCGTTGTGCGTCAGCGAGATCACGAAACGAGCGAGTCCCGTTGCGCGTTCGCAGCGCATTGGATTTCTTTTGTATGGCATCGCACTCGATCCGATTTGTTCGGATTCGAATGGCTCGTCGACTTCGCGCAAATTGCAGAGCAGGCGAATGTCATTCGCACATTTATGAACGGCGCATGCACCAATCGCCAACGATGAGAGCATTTGAGCGTCCCAAATTCGCGGATAGGTCTGGCTGGTCATTGGCCACAGCGCGTCGGCATTTCCCCAGAAAATCTCGGCAAATCGGCGTTCAAGTTGATCGACACGCTTTGGATCTCCGCCGCACAGCGTCAAGAAAGATGCTTGAGTGCCAGTTGCTCCGCGCAGTCCACGAAGTTTCAGCGCGTCTCGGCGCATTTCAATCTCATCGAGTGCGATGACAAATTCTTGCGCCCATAGCGTTGCGCGCCGACCCATCGTGAGAGGTTGAGCAGGTTGATAATGGGTGAATCCCAAGACTGGAAGTTCGCGCCACTTCTGTGCGAATGCGCCAAGTCGATCAATCACTCGCGCAAGGCGAGTGGCGATCAGAGAGAGCGCTTCGCGTTGCAGAATTGCGTCGGCATTACAAACAACATCCTGACTTGTCGCACCGAGATGAAGGATCGCGCGGGCTGCGATTGCTTGATCTCCCAGCGCATGGACGTGCGCCATCACATCGTGACGCAGTCGTTGTTCGTGCTTGGCCGCAGCATCGAGGTCGACAGAATCAAGAACGCGTCGAATCGATTCGACTTGTTCTGCAGTTGGGCCGAGTGACAATTCCATTTGCGCTTGAGCCAGCGCAAGCCAGACGCGACGCCATGTCGTAAAGCGGTGGTGTTCGCTCCAAATGGAACGCATTGCCGCAGATGCATTGCGGGTTTCAAGAGGTGATCGGTATCCGTGACTCGCCGAATCGGAGGTCATGATCCCAGAGTAGCGGAGGATGGCTCGAACGGTTTCGTGGCGCCAACACGAGGTTCGGTTCCAGATCGCAATCGAGTGATGTTCGTTCGGTGCTTCCAGATAACCAATAAAGCGAGCGTTGTGACGGCGAGCAGCAGCGGCAAATAGGAATCGACGGCAATTGATGGTTCTGATGCGATCATTTTCACTCGAGCGAGCAAGAGCAAAGGCAGTGAGATTGCAGCGCAAAGAGATGCAAGCGATACGAAGCGAAACAATTTCAGCACGATGATCCAGACGAGCAACGCGCCGAGAGCGGGGAATGTCATCAGCGGCCACATTGAAAGAAGTGCGCCAAAGCTGGTGGCGACTCCCTTTCCACCGCGAAATCCAACCCACGGCGAAAAGACATGGCCAAGAATTGAGGCGACTCCAACGAGTGGCATCAACATGCCAACAATATTTGTTTGTTCTGGATGTTGTCGAGCAAGAAACCACCAAACACCAAGAACAGGCAGTGCTCCTTTGAGTGCATCAAAGAAAAAACAGAGCAGGCCAAATTTTCGACCGAGTACTCGCCCAACATTTGTTGCGCCAATGTTCTTCGAACCATGTTGACGAATGTCAATTCCTTTGGCGCGACCGATGATCACACCAAATGGAATGCTGCCACAGACAAATCCAATGACGATCATCACAGTCCAGAGTGGAGCAGCCATAATGTTCATGTTGGAATCTTACTTCGTTCATGCGCGATGAGTGATTGATCGAGGGTGTGCGCAGCATGCAACACATCGCCAACTGAGATTCGATCAATTGCGCAAAGTGCGGCGTGATCGTCTGCGATGCGGTCTTCTGTCAAGAACGGTTCTGAGATGATGCGTCGCTCGTGTGGATAGTCTGTTGGTGTCCATCGATAATCCGTTGGCCCAAAGAGAGCGATCGTTGGAGTATTTAGTGCGGCTGCAATATGGCGCGGCCCTGTGTCGTTTGTGATAAGCAACGCCGTACGTTGTAGAATCGCCTTGAGCGATCCCAACATCACACCGCGAGCGCAGAGGTCGATTCCCCCTGATTTCCCTGCGATTTCTGCACACAGGGCAGCTTCAGAAGGGCCCCCATTCACGGCGATTGGTCGTGGTGGAACGCCGGCAGGGCGCGCCAACGAAAGCGCGCGCGCGGCCTGCACGAAGTGATCTGCAGGCCATCGTTTGTCTTCTCGGTTCGCACCTGGATTGAGCAAGATCAAGTCGCGATGTGCTTCGTGTGACTTCTCTGGCAGTTCATGCAGAAGAATTTTTGCAGCGCTTCGATCTTGTTCGGTGACGCGCAGTTCCATATGTTGGTCGGTCAGCGGAGATCCCATCCACCAACTTGCAAGTGATGCGTATGCAGTCGCTGCGCTTTGAAGTGATTTCTCTTGCGCAAAGCCGTGACTGAGCAACCACCCGCGTCCATCACGATCTGTGCCTGCGCGGTGCGCGATGCCAGAGAGTCGTGCGAAGGCAGCGCTTCGAAAAGAATTGGGAAGCAGAAGAACCGCGTCGAAATGCTCTGCGCGAATGCCGCGAACTTCGCCGATTGCCTTCGCGCCTCGCATTGAACCAGCGTGAAATGAGTTGACCCACGGAAGGCCGTCCATCAGAGGTCGCAGATTGGCGCGGCCGAAGACGGCGATGCGCGCGTCGGGTCGATGTTGAGCAAGATGGCGAAGGACTGGAGTTGCCATACACGCATCGCCCACCCACGAAGGCAAGATGACCAGGATGTTGCGCGCATCTTTGGCAAGAATCGGAAAAATCGATTGCGAAGTCTCTCTCATCCGTTGACCCAGAGTGGCAAATCACCATGAGACTGCGCCCAATGATTGGTATTCCTGCGCAATTCAGCTGCAAATCCAAGAGCGACGATCTCACTGCCAACGATTTCCAGGTCGACTCCAAACTCGTCGACCGTCAATCGCACAAGTCGCACTTCTTCGCGTTCTGCAAGCGCGCGCGCTGCCGCTTGAATCACATTTCTTGTGTTCGCATCTGCAAGTCGCCCGAACACCGCAATCAGTTTTGTCGAACTCGTCTGCGCCCACATTGGCGCGCCATCGCGTCCATCCACGCGAAGAATACGATGACTCGCATGCAGTAAGTCTGCTTCGACAAAATCCGCGCTACTTGTGGCGCGCACTTCTGCTTCAACACGCGATGGGGGAGTGATCAGAATTGTGCGGCATCCTGCGGATCGACCAGCGTCTATATCTCGCTCTTGATCGCCGATCATCCAACTCTTTGCGCAGTCGATCGAAAGTTCGACTGCGGCTGCGATCAACATTCCAGGCGCAGGTTTTCGCCACGGGTGTTCGCAGCGATATTCAGCGACGATCCCGTTGGGATGAAAGGGGCAATACATCCACTTCGCGATGAGTGGCTCGGAGCGCGTCCACTCTGCTTCGCGTGTCAGCAATTCTTCACAGCGCGCATGAACCGCATCGACATCGTTCTCGCTATAAAGTCCGCGTGCAACTCCGCCTTGATTTGTGACGACCACCACGCAATATCCAGCTTCGCGAAGTGCGCGGATTCCCCATGCGGCTCCGGGCAAAATTCGCACGAGTGCGGGATCACCCAAGTCGCCATCATTGGCCAGAATCGTATTGTCTCGATCGAGAAAAACTCCACTCTTCACAGTTGAAGCCTAGCGGATGATTGCCTGCGTGCGTCAGATCACCGAGGATGGTCCGACACCGCCGTGCGTGTGTCCGAGCCGATCGCCGAAAGAAGTCCCCAGCGCACGCGCGGCGGTTATCAGTGCATGATTGGTTGGAATGAGACGTTGACGACCTGCCGAGACGAGAAGATCGACATCGCTGAAGACGTTGTTTTCTCGCACAACCAAACGGCCCGTTGCGCCTTCCATCAGGATGGATACAGCGTGATACCCGAAATTTGTGGCGAGGATTCTGTCGGCGGCAATAGGCATACCACCACGCAGAATGTGACCGAGAGATGTCATGCGAACTTCAGCATTTGTTTTCGCTGCGATCATGTCGGCGACTCGCTGGCCGATACCGCCAAGTCGAATTGGATCTGGACTTGTGGGATCGATTCGAGCAACGCTCTGTACCCCGCCCATAGGCTTCGCACCTTCGGCCACGACGACGATTGCGAATCCTGGTCCACCACTCATTCGCTGCTTGACATAATCGGCGATCGCATCTTCTTCATAAGGAATCTCTGGGATCAAGATGACATCTGATCCACTCGCAACGCCTGATGTCAACGCAATCCAACCAGCATTTCGGCCCATCACTTCGCAGACCATCACTCGGTGATGACTGTCAGCCGTTGAATGCAGGCGATCAAGCGCTTCGGTCGCAGTCGCTACGGCAGTGAGGAATCCGAAGGTGATTTCTGTACCGAAGAGATCATTATCGATTGTCTTTGGAATGCCGATGACATTGATGCCAGCTTCGACAAGCGGCGCAGCGCAACTCATTGTGCCATCGCCGCCGATGACGATCAGTGCATCGATCTTTTTCTTGCGAATCGTTTCGATGCAAGTCGGAGTGACATCTGAAAACACCGGGCTTCCATCGGCGGCCATCGAAGTGCAATACCTTTTTGGATTGCAGCGATTATTACTGCCCAAGATCGTTCCGCCTCGGGTCAGGATTCCAGAGACATCGCGGAAAGAGAGTGGACGAAGACGATTTTCGATCAATCCTTGAAAGCCATCCTCGATACCGATGACTTCGATACCAAATTGCAACATCGCCGTCTTTGCAACCACACGGATGACAGCGTTCAAGCCGGGGCAATCGCCACCGCCTGTCAAAATGCCGATGCGACGAATGGAGTCTGGACTCATGGGAAGCGCCGAACTGTAGTGCATTCGAGGCCTTCGTGTTGATTCGCTATTCTTTATGAATGCAAATTTCCAGCCGTATCGCAGAAATGAAGGAGTCCGCAACTCTTGCAGTAGGAGCACGTGCGGCTGCACTGAAGGCGCAAGGAGTCGACGTGATAGGTTTCGCAATGGGCGAACCCGATTTCGATACGCCGCTTGCGATTAAGCGCGCTGCGATCAAGGCGCTCGAATCTGGAATGACCAAGTATGCACCAACTGCAGGTGATAAGCCAACGCGCGAAGCGATTGCTAATAAGTTGCGAGAAGAAAACGGCATTCAGTGTCGCGCTGAAGATGTGACAGTGACAGTTGGCGCAAAGCATTCTGTGTACATGGCATTGCAGACAATGATCGAGCCAGGCCGCGGCGATGAAGTGTTACTGCCCACTCCAGCGTGGGTGAGTTACCGTCCGCTGATCGAACTCGCTGGTGGAGTCTGCATCGAAGTTCCAGGTTCGATGGAGCATGGCTTTCGAGTCTCTGCCGAACAAATCTCGCGCGCAATCACACCGCGGACAATTGGAATTTTGTTGAACTCACCGAGCAATCCTTGCGGGATTGTCTATCCCGAGTCCGAACTGCGTGCCATCGTCGATGTGATCGCTGCGCATCCAAAGATCGCAATCATTTCGGATGAGATTTATGAAAAGCTGATCTTCCCAGAAATTGCACAAGGAATTTCGCATTGGTCTCCTGGCAGCGATCCGCGCGTTGCCGATCGCACGGTGACGATCAATGGAATGAGCAAGGCATATGCGATGACTGGATGGCGCATTGGATACATGTGCGCGCCAAGTGAAAAGAGTAAATTCATGCGCGAAGTGATCAAGCTTCAAGGCCAGATGACAAATTCGATTGCGAGTTTCTTCTTGCCAGCGGTGATCGAAGCTTTGTCGCCCGCGACTCTTCCAGAGGTCGAGAAGATGCGCGTCGCATTCGCGGCGCGTGCGAAGTTGATTCATCAATTGCTCTCTGCGGTTCCAGGGTTCCAAGTTGTGCAGTCAACAGGGGCTTTTTATTCCTTCCCAAATATTGGAGAGTTGCTTGGTCGAAAGTCGCCAGGCGGAAGGCTTCTCGATTCTGCCCAAGCGTTTTCCGAGGCGCTTCTTGCGGAGGCGCATGTTGCAGTCGTTCCTGGTGAAGATTTCGGCGAGTGCGCTCGCAACCATATTCGACTTTCCTTCGCATGCTCGCAAGCGCAAATAGAAAAAGGCGTTGCGCGCATCGATGCGTTCGCGCGATCACTGGTTCAAGTAGAAGCTGCAAGTCGAAGCTGACCGCGATTACGTCGCGCCGATGGTCACAGGAAGCGGCTGATTCTTCGGTTCATAGTTTGGAGTCAGTGCGATATTTAAAGCGCGCCGATGTCCTGATGGATCACGAGGAATATTTTCTTGGTCGATTATCCGCTGAATGGCCATGATGCCTTCGATCAGCATTTCTGGTCGAGGAGGGCATCCAGGAACATAGACATCGACGGGAATAAATTGATCGATTCCTTGCACGACTGCATATGTGTCGAACACGCCACCAGTCGATGCACATGCGCCCATTGAAATGACCCACTTCGGCTCAGCCATCTGCGCATAAATTCGTTGCAGCACTGGCAATGTCTTGACGCTGACGCGGCCAGCGACAATCAAGAGATCAGATTGCCGCGGCGAAAAGCGCATGACTTCGGCACCGAAGCGTGCGAGGTCAAAGCGCGAACATGCAGTCGCCATTAATTCGATGCCGCAACATGCGGTTGCAAATGGCATTGGCCACACGCTCGATCTGCGCGCCCAATTGACAACGCGATTGAGGTTGGTGGTCAGGACACTGTCGGTCGGTAGGACTGTCTCAATACCCATAGTCCTTCAGTCTATCCCCCGCAGAGGCGGAAGGCTACTGAGCAAGAAATTGTTTTTTCTTGCGGTAATATGTGGCAGCATCTTGTCCTTTGGGAACTGGGCCCCACATCAATTCGTCAAGTCCGCCTGGTTTTTCGTTGAAATCTGGATCGGCGATTTCGGTTGTTGACCCATTCGATTTCACGCGGACAACTTTTTCGTAACAGCCAACAATTCCACCAATCGCACCGATGCAAGTGAAAACGAGAAGGCACTTGCCAACTTTCAAACGGCGCGTTCGATAGTGGTTCACAGCAGCAACCGCTCAAGATCGTGGCTTGACGATGTAATCGTGAAGAGACGATCGACGCGCATCATGCGAACGAGATCTGTGAGTTGGATATTCATTCCAGCAAGAACTGGGCGAAGTCCTGCATCAACTGCGCGATTTCGCAGGTCAACGCAGAGTCCAAGTCCCATGCTCGAGAGAGAGTTTGTTCTCGAGAGGTCGATGACCAAACATTTTCCCTTCGTGGAACTGGTCAACATGCGCGAGACCTCGGTTGCAATGAGTGCTGCTTCGCGTGGACCAATAGAAACAGCATTCAAACGAGCAATCATGTGCTTGTTCTTCACGCTGACGGTGACTAATGTCGCCGTGGATGTGTCATGAGTTCCTGGAGTCATAAATTACTTCCTTTCAATTCTGTGTTTGAAATCGGATTTTCGCAAGCGCTTGATGATCCAAATGTCTGATTTCCTACATATTCAAGCTGTGCAATACGAAGTGATTCGATAAAATCGTCATTTCCAGATGCTCGCTCGATGGATGCCACCTGAAAGCCTATGCGCAGTGCCTCGGCGAGGGTGATTGAATCGACCGCTCGAGCTGGGAGAATTCGGCCATTTTCTTGAACATAAATCACCAGATTTGACTCCGCAAGAAGTTGGATCAATCTCGTCGCAGTCGTGAGATCCAATTTCAATGTGTCGCTCATTGAGTACAGAGTTGCTGGCAACCCTTTTCGGTAATGCTCGCAAATCCATTCCATCGCGCTGACGGCGATTGCAGGTTCGAATGTGCTTGATTGATGACTCAGAATGCTGCGAATGCGTTCGTGACTGATGAGTGCGTGAAAGAGAGAAGAGACTTGCAATCCGAAAAGCACGATCAACCACATCGCATAGACCCAGAACATAAAAATCGGAACAAGTCCCAGCGAACCGTAAAGCCGATTGCCGGTGAATGCCTTCTCCATATAGATGCCCAGAAAGCGACGGCCCAATTCCAAACCGATCGCGCCGACGAGCGCTCCGGTAACGATCGTCTTCCAACGCATTCGTACGGTTGGAATAACTGAGTATGCAATAAAGAGCAAAAGAAAGAGCAGGCAGAATCCCAGGATCGGTCGGACGAAGACATAGGACGTTGGCAAAGTCGTTTGTCCATCGACAAACCCTTTCACTTCGTTGTCAAGAACGGGCAACATTGCCAGCAGAATTGGACCAAGTGTCAACATGGTCCAATACACAAGTATTCGGCGATGCCAAGGTCGAGAGTTTTCAGAGCGACAAACGATGCTAAATGTTTTTTCGATCGCAACAATCAACCAAATTGCCGAAAAAAGAACAACAATCACGCCGATGATTCCTAGCGCAGAGAGATTTATTGTCCCAGAAAAGCGCACGAGTTCTTCGATCCATTTACTCAGTGGTTGCTGTTCAACTGCACTGCTTCCCTCGACAACGGCGTCGATTCCAATTTCGTTCAGCCCCGCCATGTCAGCAAGGGATTCCACAAATTCTGGAAAATGATCCCCAGCAAGCGAGCGCGCGGCAAGTGTTGCGACAAACAGCACAGGCACGAGTCCGAAGAGCGTTCGAAAAGAAAGTGCAGCAGCCATATCTGGAGCTCTGACTTCTGCAAGATGATGGATGCAATAGCGAGCAATAGCAATTCCGCGACTAGATTTTTGCAGCACATCCACAGTTGAAGTCTATCGGATTGAAGTGTTGGAAACTTGCAGGGGAAGGTCAATCATCAAACCGAAGAGCGGGGCGGAAGCAGGCGCACCCTCCGTCAGCGCAGGCCCAGTGACGGTCACGCCACCACGCGTTCTCTTCGAGGAGAAAAAATCTTCACCACTGCCAGCGTCGATCAGCACGCTGAACGAGCGCGCTCTCGTATCTTTGAAGTGATACGCATTGTCACCAGACTCACCTTGGATAAATGGCCCAAGTCCAACATAATGGTCAGATCCATCGAGGTCACAGAACATCGCAAGCGCTTGTTCTGCAGCGGATCCTTGCGAGAGAGCATTCCCCCGATACGAATCGTTTCCCGCAGCATCCAGAAGCAGCGATATTGAAGTATCCCAAGCTGCGCCTTGCGCGGCACTGATCATTGACCAATACGCATCGTCGCCTGCAAGGTCGATCAGTACTCCAGCAGCTTGGTGTGAAGAGAATCCTTGAGCATAATGACTGCCGCGATAGAGATCATTTCCGCTTTGATCAAGCAACATTCCGAATCCGTAAAAATAACCGCCACCTTGGGAAAATTCGCCAGATTCGTATCGATCATCGCCGCAGAAATCTGCAAGTATCCCCACGCCACCGGCAATCAGTCGTCGTGCGCCAAATCCAATGCCTTGGCTCATTGCAAATGAAACGGTTGGAACTCCGTCGACGCCTGGCGAGATCCCATCAACTCGATAGAGATCATTTCCTTGCGTATCCACAAGTGCGCCGATTCCCAGTGGGCCGCCAATCCCTTGGGAATTGACAGAACTTTGATATTCGTCGCTACCCGATTGATCGAAAAGAAAACCTGCGCCGAGAATTCCTGCGCCCATACTCCAAGCTCCTGTGTGATATCGATCGTTTCCACTTCGATCGATAAGAATGCCGACGCCAAACATTCCCGCGCCGCAGGATAAAAGAGGGCCAGAATATTGGTCGTCACCAGCAGCATCATCGATCAGAGATAATCCCAAGATTGCCCCTGCGGGTCCTTGTTGATCGCCACCTTTGTATTGATCGTTTCCAGCGAGATCAATGATCCCTTGATTGCCTGTGTGCAAAGTGGACCATGTGTATATGTCATCGCCACCAGGTTCGAAAACTGCTGCGATGCGTCCCATGTCATATGAATTGTCGGCAAGTGATCCGACGAGGACCCATCCCAATCCTTCCACCTTTTCTGCGCCGAGGATGGGACCTGTAACGGCAGTTGCAATTTCAGCAGGAACTGTCTCATTTTCAAGAGATTTCCAATCCGCAGCGACGCCGAAACCTGCATCAATATGAGCGAGGGATGATGCAACTGCACGCATCAATCCACCTTCGCTCATGTCCATTTTTCGTCTTGCTCGAATCGCAAAGTTTTCAAATCGCTGCGCCGTGGTTGAACTCGGGCTGACCTCAGTCGTCAACATCTGCAAAAATTCAAAGCACTCAGTGGGCGACGGGCGATCTTCAATCGCATTTGCAAATTTCAAGCGCGGTTCGTTGAGCAGAAAATCCATCGCAAAGATTGCGCCTTGTGGATCAGCGACTGGAATTTTGCCTTGAAATGGAGCGAGTCCTTCAGTCGTTGCGCCGAAACATTTGCAGACAAATTCGGCGGCAGAACGTTGTGGAGTGTTGCGAATTCCCTCTACAGGAGGAAGCGTCAATCGCAGTATCGGCGTTACTGTCGCCGCAGAAATGTTCGCCAGTGCAAAGGGTTGTGCAATCACCAGTCGCATTGGATCAGCCATCTGTGCGCCCGGAGCGCGACTGCAATATTGAGTGATCGCGGCAAGTACGAGATTTGTCGGTTCGCGAAGTTGATTCGTATCGATCAGCGGTCCCAAAGTTTTCGCGCTTGGCGAAGGGTCGAGCAGAGCCGTAGCAGCAGCGCATTCCTTCGAAAATGGAAGAACTTGCGTTGGAACTAAATCATTTGTCTGCGGCGGATCTTGCGCGCGCACACGCATAGGCGCAAATGCCAGAACAGACGAAAATGCGCAAGAGAAAGTCCAAGCAAAGGGGATCATCAACGACAAATGCGCATTTGAAGATTTCTTCATGTTGCAAGCATAGTTCCGCTGAAAAACCGCTACCTTGTGGAGATGCCACGTCGCGGTCAAAAACCAACTCACTCGTTTATCGATGCATCGCGCGGAACTCGCATTCAGAAGGTGATCGCCGACGCCGGACTCGCTTCGCGGCGCGAGGCGGAATCGATGATCACACAGGGTCTCGTGCGAGTCAATGGCGAACTGATTGACGCGTTACCAGCGTGGGTCGATCCAAGTCGCGATCGAATCACCGTCGATGGAAGATTGTTGCGCCCACCTGAACAACATGTCTATGTGATGTTGCATAAGCCGCCAGGATTTGTTTGCACAAGTTCTGATCCTGAGGGTCGACGATTGGTCACTGACTTGGTCGAGCATCCCAGTCGCGTTCGACTCTATTCAGTTGGTCGATTAGATTTTGATTCGAGTGGTCTTCTCTTGATGACCAACGACGGCGAATTTGCAAATCGCCTCACACACCCGCGGTACGAGGTCTATAAAGAATATGAATTGATGGTCAAAGGAAGTCTTGGTCCTGAAGATGTTGACCGTCTCGAAGAAGGAATTTTTTCGCCAGCTGAGAAGACGCCTGGCTCTCGACCACAAGAATCTCATTTGAAGATTCTTCGGCGCGATGGTGAACGAACCGTTCTGACTATGGAATTGCGCGAAGGCAGCAATCGTCAAATTCGTCAGTTAATGGCGGATCTCGGTCATCCCGTGAAGCGAATGCGCCGAACACGAATGGGCCCTGTTCGTTTGAGAGGTCTTGCAGTCGGCGCGTGGCGAGATCTCACGCACTCGGAGTTGTCGCAACTTCGGCAAGAAGCATTCGCAGATGTGGCGACGATTCAGAAACGGCGCGCATCACCATCGAAGAATGTAACCAAAAGCGTTGGCAAGAATTTGCGGACAACTTCGCGCAGGAGTTCGACTCCACAAAGAACTCCAGCCAAGAATTCCAATGGTCGGTCGATCCGCAGCAGCGGCTCTGGTCGCCGCTCGGCATCATGATCGTTTGACGAATTCATCGTAGAATCCAATAAATGCCTCAATACGAATACATCAGTGAAAGTGACGGCGAAGTGATTGTTCTTTTGCGCTCAATGGCACAAGCCGACGACAAAGTCAGCGATCCAGAAGGTCGCGGCAGAAAATTCACCCGCCAGATCAGCGCATTCGGAGTGACTGGAACAAGTTCTCCTGCATCTTCACCCCATGTCCATGTCGGTGGCTGTTGCCCATGCGGGAAGCCCCAGTCTGCGTGTGGCAATCAGTGAGTTCTTTGCAATTGCATGGCGTTGATTTTTCAGGAGCCGATAATGGGGGGCTTCATAAAATTCGCATCGCATCTTGGAAGTCGCCGACAGAAATCACAGTGGAACGAGCTGATCGCAAAATGCTTGTGCGAATGATTCTCGAATCGGCGAAGAGCGAACAGAATCATCTTTGGAGAATCGACGCGCCGGTTGGTTTGCCAATTCAGACGCTTCGAGCGCACGGAGTTGAAGAGACTTGGCTTGCAAGTGCGCAGTGGTCTGCTAAGTTTGGTTCACCTCGCGCGTGGCGTACCAAGCTGCGTGAAGTTTCACGCGAAGAACCGCGGCGTAAGACCGATGCCGAGGCGCGTACTCCGATGGCTCCAATGAATCTTCGCGTTTTTAAACAAACGTGGACGCTCATGTGCGAAGTTCTGTTGCCGTTGCATGCTGCGGGAATTTCGATATCACCGATGGCGAATACAGGATCTCGCACGACGGTTTGTGAAGGTTGTCCTTCCAGTGTTTTGCAGCGTTTGGGATGGCCGGCAAAGGGATATAAGGGCGAGGGTGTACCCCCAAGTCGAGTGCGAGCATTGATCGCAAGGCGACTGGAAGAAACTGGAATTCCCATTTCTAACGTGATGATGCAGAAAATCATTGAAGACACGGAAGGGGATCTGCTTGATGCGATTATCCTGCTGACACCACCAGTTTTTACGGCGTTTCCTGCAGAGGCGATTATCGAAGGCTGGGTTTTCTAAATCACACGCCGCGTGTCTGCGGTTCCCAAATGATCTTGTGAACTTGAACTTGCAATCGGACATTCAAGTGATCCGCCAGAATCCACTGCGCAAGTTGGCGCGGATGCAAGCCTGATGCGCCAAGAATCTCCAAGCCTTTGGGTTGTTCATGCACTGGAGAAAAGAGCACGGACCGACAACGTTTAGAAAGATTGTGTTTCGCAGTGACTTCTCGGGCAAATTCATAATCGCTTCGTGACGAAAGCACAAACTTCACTTCGTCGTGTGGGCGGAGTCGATCGAGATTCTCCCAAACCATCCGCGCAGATTCGCCTGAGTCCGGAGTCTTGACATCCAAGATGATGTGTGCGCGCGGATCAACCGGCTCAGTATCAATCGCACCAGATGTTTCGATTAACACTGTGCGCTGCGCATCAAGCAGACGGCTGATGAGTGTGTGAACATTTCGCTGCGCAAGAGGTTCGCCGCCAGTGATCTCCACCAGTGTGCATGGGTTCGCCAAGACCTCATCAACCAGCGAATCGATCGTTCGTGTCGTTCCTTCTCGAAAGGCATATTCCGTATCGCAGTATCGACAACGCAGTGGGCATCCAGTCAAGCGCACGAAAACACAGGGCTCTCCCACCCATGTCGATTCGCCCTGAATCGAAAAGAAGATTTCGTTGATGCGAAGTGTCATAGCCAATTGAACAGACTAGTGGATGCATGTATTGGACTGGGCAAATTGCACGGGGCAATTGATCGCAAAAAAAGTTGCCGACACTTTTCAGTGACGGCAACTAAATT
>CAJCCX010000125.1 GCA_903961015.1 uncultured bacterium | reverse complement strand
CGCTGGGAAGGTGCAGGCGGAATCTTGGAACAGTATCGACCTGTCGTCATCGAAAAATTGAAGCGTTGCGGAATGCCAGATTTGGAAAAGCACATCGTCGTCGAGAAGTCGTTGACTCCGCAGTCGATTGAGCGGATGTATAACGCCGAGGGGGGTGCGATTTATGGTCTCGCATCGCACGGTCGATTGAAAGGTGGATTCAAGCCGCGCAACCGCAGCCGAGTGCTTTCAGGTTTATATATCGCAGGCGGGAGCGCAAATCCAGGTCCAGGCGTGCCGATGGTTCTGATGAGTGGCGTGACAGCAGCACGAGCGGCATGTGAAGATTTGTCGATTCCGCTGAAAGGTTCAGTTCAAGCAGGAAACGCTACATGTCCGACTCCAGTGTTGACAGCCTGATTCTCTCTGCGAAGTGGAGCGCACGATTAACAGGATGGTTCTATTTATATGTTCGTCGACACTTCGCTCAGAAGTTTCACGCTGTGCGAATGGAGCGATCAAGTGTGGTTCTATCAAAGACATTGGATGATTCTTCGGGACCGCTGATGATCGTGATGAATCACTGCGCTTGGTGGGATGTCTTGGTGTTTGTCTATTTTTATGGAGCATTCGTCCCAACACGGCGCGTGACCGCTCCGATGGACCACGTGCAATTGCAGCGGTTTTCCATGTTTCGAAGACTTGGAGTTTTTGGGATCGACCCAGATAGTGCGCGAACTCTGCCCGCAATGGTGCGATATGTGCAACGCGAGATTGGTCTCGATCCCAGAACTGTGATTCTGTTGAATCCTCAGGGAAAATTCTTTGATGTCCGATCTCCAGTCGAGATTCGGCCTGGTGCCGCAGTCTTGGCTGCGAAAATTCCAAATGTGCGCGTGGTCGCCGCCGCTGTCGAGTATGGATTCTGGACTGATGCAAGGCCTGAAATGTTTTTACGACTGCGAGATGTTCCTACGCCAACAGAACCTACGACGGCTGGATGGCATCGAGCAATTTCGCTTGTGATGCAGTCCAACGCAGATGAACTTGCCGCATGTGTGATGGCTCGCAACGGCGACGCATTTGTGTCGATTATTGGTGGGGACAAAGCGAAGATTCATCCGGTGTATGACTTCTGGTTGCGTATGACTGGTCGCAAAGTTGGGATCGACCTTTCAATGCGAACGAAGGAAAGGGCGACGACATCTCCATGAGCGTGCCGACAATCATCATGGCGTTTTCAGTCTCATTCTGCAGTGTTGCGGCAGCATTTGGATTCGTCAATCTGCGCCGCTATCGTCGATTCAGTTCGGATACATACAGCGAACGACTCGACTCCAGCGAAGCGCCTCTCATCTCGGTCTGTATTCCTGCTCGAAATGAAGAGTCCAATATTGAAGCGTGCGTTCGTTCGGCTCTCGTCAATCGGGGCGTGAATATAGAAGTCTTGATCTATGACGACGATTCGACGGATGGGACTCCTCAAATTCTCTCTGATTTGACAGCTCAGGATGGCCGAGTGCGACGAGTTGATACCGAGGCTTTGCCAATCGATTGGAATGGGAAACAGTGGGGTTGTGAGCGAATGGGGCAAGCATCGAAGGGCGAATGGTTGCTTTTCACTGATGCAGATGTTCGACTCTCGCCAGAGTGTTTGAAAACAACTTTGATCGCTGCACGTGCATCGAATTGCGATCTCATTTCGACTGTTCCCCGTCAGATCATTGGAACATGGATGGAAGATGCGATCATCCCTTTGATTCATTTCGTGCTGCTTTCATATTTGCCAATGGGGCAGATGCGCACCACAACTTTGCCAGCAGCAAGCGCAGGTTGTGGTCAGTTCTTGTTTGTGCGGAAATCGATGTGGGTTCGCTCCGGCGGTCACGCCGCATTTCGTCAATCGATGCATGATGGAATAAAATTGCCACGCGCGGTGAGGTCAGTCGGTGGCCGCACTGATCTTTTCGACGGAACAGAACTTGCAGAATGTCGGATGTATCGCACCGCAGGGCAAGTGTGGCGCGGCTTTGCGAAGAACGCATATGAAGGGTTGGGCTCATTTGCCCTGTTGCTGTTCATCACCATCATTCATATAGTTGGTCATGTTTTGCCGTGGGGTTGGATTATTTGGGCGCTGTTCACAGATCAAATTGCAACTGTTACTACGGCGCTCGCAGGCTCTGCAATCGCAATCGCATTCATTCAGCGCATGATCTTTGCAAAGAGATTTCAGCACTCTTTGCGAACAGTCCTTCTGCATCCACTGGGGATTCTCCTGCTCACCATCATTCAGTGGCACAGTTTGTGGATTGCAAAGACTGGGCGCAGATCCTGGAAGGGTCGAGATCAGACTTCGCCAGATTCTGCATGCTTGCCGACTTGAATAGTCGACTTAAAGTGGCGGCTTTTTATTTTTTGGGCGTCGAAGGCATCGGCACTTTGGGCGGCGCTGGAATGGCAGTTTGCATCATGACCATTTGCTGATATTTCTCGCTGTTTTGCATGAGATCTGCGTGTGTCCCGGCCGCACTAATTTTTCCACGCTCGAGAACCAGAATCAAATCGGCATGTTGAATGGTGCTGAGGCGATGAGCAATCACAAATGTTGTGCGCTCTTGAACAAGAGTGAAGAGAGCAGATTGAATCAGTCTTTCGCTTTGAGAATCGAGGCTGCTGGTCGCTTCATCCAGAATCAAAATGCGTGGATCAGCGAGGATGGCGCGCGCGATCGCTAATCGTTGCCGCTGTCCGCCTGAAAGCCGAACGCCGCGTTCACCGATATGGGTTGCAAGTCCCTTGGGAAGTTGCTCGATGAATTCGGTGGCGTTGGCAAGATCTGCTGCACGCCGTACGAGTGCATCGCTTGCTTCACGGTCGCCATATCTGATGTTGTCTCCGATCGTTCCATCGAACAGAAAAACATCTTGCTCGACGATGCCGAGGGTGCGCCGCCACGAGTCGAGATGTATATCTCGAAGATCTCGTCCATCAACTGTGATCGAGCCAGTTGTTGGATCAAAGAATCGAGCGACTAGATTGCAAAGCGTTGTCTTGCCGCTGCCTGATGGTCCGACAAGGGCGATTGTCTGCCCAGGTTTCGCAGTGAAGGAAATATTTTGAAGCACATTGCCTTCAGTGCCGGGATAGCAATATCCAATCTCGTGCATTTGCACTTCGCCTTCGATTGAGTTCTTGGGGAGTCGAACTGCGCTCGGTCGATCTGGCATCTCTGGAGATTCGACGAGCAAGTCCAGAATGCGGTCTAATCCAGCGAGATTTGTTTGAAAAGCAGTCGCACTGGATGCGAGCATTTGGATTGGAATGAGCAGCATCATCACATAGGTCAAGAAGAGGACCAAGTCGCCTGGTGTCAATGATCCCCGCAGAACTTGTAGGCCTCCATACCAAAGGAGTGCGGCAGAAGCGACGGGAATAAAAAGTGCCCACGCAAGATCCACACCACGCGACCACCACCAAACAAGAAATTCTTGCCGGGCCATCAAGTGACCTCCGCCGGTGTATCGCAAAGATTCTGTACGTGTTCGAGCAAAGCCTCGCACGATTCGCATTCCTCCAAAGACTTCGGTTGCATGCGCATCGATTGAGTCGCGCGTCGCCTTAATGTCGCGAAAGATCGGTCGAATTCGCCCGATCCAAGTTCGGTGCGTCATCACGATCACGGGGAGCAACATGAGTGCGCCAATCAGCAGTCGCCAATCGGTGATTGCGAGAACTGTCAAACTGCCGAGCAGTTGAATGACTGCGCGCCAGGGGTTATAGAGCATGCTGAAAACTAATTCGCCGACGCCTCCAGCATCTTCGCGAAGAGTTGCAACAAACCCACCAGTTCGCATTTGCTGGACGCGCGATAGAGGCAGCTTCATCGCGTGACCGAAGACCAATCGTCGCACTCGATTTTGAACTGATTTTACAGTTCGTGTCGCAAGCCACCGTCCAATGATTCCAAAGACCACCGCAATGAATGAAAGCATGACAATGGCAATCGCAAGTGTTGCGAGTAGTGATTGCGGAGTCGAAAGTATGGTCGAAGAATCTGGAATCCAGCGCGTGATTGAAACTGGAAGGGGCAGTCCAGAAAAAACATTGTCGATGGCGATCTTTGTTGCAGCAGGAGGGAAGAGTTCAAGGCTTGCCGAAACGGTTGCGCAGAGCAACGCCGTTGCGACCGCAGATTTATCCCTTCGTACAAAGGAAAAGAAGGCTTTCAGCAGTGGGCCGATGGAACGAGAGCGCTTGGCGCTGATTTCAGTTCCTTGGCGAGAAATGATTGTCCGCTCGGATCGTCGCTTGGTACGACGTGCGGCGGATTCGACTTGATACTCCTTGTATCGCTTTCGGCTGGACCAGATTGGCATAGTGGGATAGTAGGGAGTTACTATCTCTCCCTATGCTCAAGCACACAAGTTTCTTTATTGGGTCGTTCGCTCTTGTTGTTGCAATCACACTTGGAGCATCGCAATCTGCGAATCCAACTGCGAATCCAACGGCACCGCAATCAGAGACACAGGATTCAGCGCAAAAAAGTGCGAAACCCAAGCGAGGTCCTGGCCTTCGTTATGGCATCGCCGATGCGCCAAAGAAAACGAAAGCAATTCGCTTGGCCGCTTACAACATCCAGAATTTTTTCGACCGTGTAGACGATCCAAACTTGTCTGGCGATTGGGACGACATGAAGTTGGCCATAACGGATGACCGTGTCGAAGCTCTCGCGAAAGTGATTCACCGATTAGATGCGGATGTGCTGATCTTGGAAGAGGTTGAATCGAAAGAAGCACTCACTTGGTTTCGCGATACATATCTCAAGGACATGGGATATGTCTATCTTGAAAGTTTGGATGCTGGCTATTACCGCGGGATTGAGCAATCAGTTCTGTCACGCTTCCCGACGAAGAATCCACGAGTTTTTCTGGACACAAAATTATCGACTGCTTCTGATGACGACAATCCAGAGGATTCCAAACCAACTGGAGGATCTCAGGAAGATGCTTCAAACAAAGTCCCCGAAGACAAATCAAAGTTTCAGCGCAGTCCACTTGCAGTTGATATCGATTTTCCAGATGGATACACGCTGACTCTGTATGCAATTCACCATAAAGCAGGGGGCGAGAAATTCAACGATCACCGCGAAGCCGAGGCAAAGAAAATCATCGAATTCGTCAAGGACGATATGGCAAAGAATCCCGACGCGAATGTTGTGATTGTTGGCGATTTCAATTCGACACCGTTGTCTTCATGTCGAAAACTCTATAAAGATGCCGGCTTATTGAATGGTTATGACTATCGATCTCTGGCGGATCGCAGCAAGCAGGAGAAAGATAAGTCAATGTCCGATACCGAACGTAATGCGCTTCGTGATCGATATACGACCCATGAATCGGGTCGTCCAATTGATTACATCATTCTTTCGCCAGGCTTTGCAAATGAAATCGTTCCTGGTTCGTACTTTGTTCTTTCCACGTTGCATCCTGGCGATGCGTATGACTGGAAAAAGGACAAGCCGCCTGCGGGGTACTCGAGCGATCACTATCCAATTGCAATTGAGTTTACGCCCAAAGATGCGAAGGCCAAGGATCCGAAGTCCAAGGATGCGAAGTCCAAGGATGCGAAGGAAACCGATTCGAAGGCGCAGGACTAGTGTGAATCCAAAGAAAGCAATCGAATCGCTTCGTTGACATCTTTGTCTCCGCGGCCAGAAACATTGATCACAACAATCGCATCGGCGGGAAGTTTTCTTGCAATATCAATTGCTCCCCAAACGGCGTGCGCAGTTTCTAATGCGGGAATGATTCCTTCTTGTTTTGCGAGCAGTTGAAATCCTTCAAGCGCATGCTGATCGGTGACGGCGGAGTATTGAACTCGGCCAGTATCGCGCCAATGCGAATGCTCTGGACCGACGCCTGGATAATCCAATCCCGCGCTGCATGAATGGACATCCGCGGTTTGGCCATCAGGAGTTTGTAGAACATAAGAATAGGAACCGTGCAAAACTCCCGGTGTTCCAAGTGATAATGGAGCAGCATGATCGCCGGCAGCATTTCCGCGGCCGCCAGCTTCGATCCCACAGAGTCGCACGGATTTATCAGCGATAAAAGGAGCGAAAATTCCAGCAGCATTTGAACCGCCGCCGACGCACGCAACAACTGCATCGGGAAGTTTTCCAAAGCGATCGAGACATTGCGTGCGGCACTCACGTCCAATCACGCTTTGAAAGTCTCGGACGATTGTTGGAAAAGGATGCGGTCCGACAACGCTTCCGATTATGTAATGCGTGTCTGCGACGGATCCCATCCAGTCTCGCATCGCTTCATTGGTCGCGTCTTTCAGTGTGCGCGAACCGGAAGTGACTTCGACCACCTTTGCACCTAAAAGTTTCATGCGAAAGACATTCAAAGCTTGGCGCCGAATATCTTCAGAGCCCATAAAGATTTCGCAGGGGATTCCATAATGAGCGCAGGCAGTCGCAGTTGCAACGCCATGTTGGCCGGCTCCAGTTTCAGCGATCACACGCTTCTTTCCCATGCGCTTGGCGAGCAATCCTTGGCCAATCGTATTGTTGATCTTGTGCGCTCCGGTATGCGCAAGGTCTTCGCGCTTGAGAACGATTCGAGCGCCGCCGGCATATCGAGTCAATCTCGGTGCATCAGTGAGCGGTGTGGCGCGCCCAACAAAGTGCTTCAAAAGATCGTCAACTTCAGCGAGAAATGCTGGGTCATTGCGAGCAGCGATATATGCGATCTCAAGTTCGCTCAGAGCATGAGCAAGAGTCTCTGGAACATAACTTCCACCATAAAGTCCGAATCGATCTGGCAGGAGTGTGGCGGAATCGAGGGCGGTCATGATCGAAGCGTAGGGCGTCTGGACGGATCGCTCTGGAACTTTTGTGGTGTCGCCGCAGAATCAACGCTTTGAAGATTGGGAGTTTTCTTTCGAATGCGCAGTAAGAAATCGACTGGTCCAGAGACTGCATATGCGCAGAAGCACACCGCAAGTGCAGCTTGAAACCACCAGATTGCAAATGCGATCGGCAGCATCATCCATGCGACAAATGCAAACGATTTCCGTCCGCGCATATAACGATTGACGATATGAGCGTATGGAAGGCGCGAAATCATCGCCGCAGAGACCATCATGGTGGCTAGGGGCAGAAGGAGGGCTGACGTTTTCTCGAATCCTTCTGGTGGAATCTCGTGAAATTGGATGACCGTCAAATGTTGATGAAGTAAAGTCAAACTGGCGATCGCGCCTGCTGCTCCTGGCGAAGGTAAGCCGCGGAAGAAGCGGTGATCGGCTTCGTCTGTTGAAGCGATCTCGACATTGAATCGCGCCAATCGGAGTGCAGTGCAGCAAATATAGAACGCAGCAACCCCCCACATTATTTTGCCGTACGCATTGTCTGCGTCAGGCCCGAGGATTCCCGTGTAATGCTCTGGGCCGCCATAATAATAACTCACAAGTCGCAAGACCATGAATGCCGGAGCCACGCCGAAGGTCACCATGTCGGCCATCGAGTCGAGCTGCGCACCAAATTCGCTCGCTGATCGTGTCAGTCGAGCGGCGAATCCATCAAGCCCGTCAAAGAGCATCCCAAGAAAAACCAATGCTCCTGCGATAGTCAGCGTGCTCCATCCCATCACATTGCTTGGGCCGATTGGCTTACTGGCGTAATGAATCGCTGCGAATCCGCAAATCAAATTTCCAAGTGTGAGCAGTGTGGGGATGACAGAGACAGTTGCAATTCGACGTCGGTGTCGCATCGAGCGAGATTCGTCTGGAGAAATCGGTGGTTGAGCGATCATCAGGGTTCTTTGGCTGGGAGTGATTCTAGGGGAGCGTTATCAAAAAAGTTGTTGGCAGAAATGAGTGGAATTATGACGATGAACGGACGCTGCGGAATTGGAGCGGATTCTTCGTTGGGTCGAGTCAGCAATAATTCACCCAGAGTTGGCGGGGAAGCAACAGGAGGTCCTGCAAATGGTCCGCGAGTAGAAGACTCTCGACTGCCCTTCGGCGTCATTCCCGTGATCAAGAGCACGCTTCCTCGCTGTAGCGAGACAAAAAATCCAGCGGATGGAAATGGTTCGCGCGCAGTTGTTCGTGCGCCAGGAACTTCGCCACCAGCAAGAAATGCGGGCAAAATCTCGACATCTGTGACTGCTCCAGATTCCAGCGGTACGGTCCATCCACGCATGAGTAGTTGAATCGCACCATCGTTCAATCGATGAGTCGAACCATTTATAACGACTGCATACGAACCACGAATTTGGAAAGATGTGAGTTGACTCCACGTCGTCGCCTCTCCTAGCCACGCGCGAATATTCGCATACGTTCCGCCAAGATCCTCCAGTGCATTTGGAAGCGCAGAAAGTTTGACCTCAGCCACCATGAATCCATTGCTTGCAAGTTGCTTCTGGATTTCGTTTGAAACTCCTGACGGGGGATTCTTTTTAAAGAATGTTGAAATGACTGATTGGTTATCGAAGATCTGCCAGCGGATGACTGCGATCCCATCGCTTGCTCCATCATCAACAGGAAGCGTAATGTGCTTCATGGGGGATTTTGAAGTCGAAGAGTTCGCATCTTCGGCGGCATTTCCAGTTGAGGGCGATTCCCATTCGGGGCGCTCGGCGGATGATCGAGTCGATGCTTGTATGGATGAATCGCTTGTCGCATTTGTTGCAGCGCATCCGACTATCAATGCCATCAATGCTGCGAGCACAGGCATGGTCATCAAGATCATTACGACAGGAAAAGGTTTGGATCGATTCATGTGTTCGAAACTCTTGGCAAAGCATTGATGCGATCTATCAATCGTCGTACAAGGCCGAAATACTTGCGATTATGGCGAAACCACACTCGGGCAGTCCCTTCAGGAACGTCGTCGCCATCAAGATGATTTCCTTGAAGAAACCCGCCAGACGCCAAGAGTTCACTGAATTCGCTGTCGAGTTGGGCGCAGGCATTTGACGGTAGTGGAGTATCGAGGCGAATCACCAACAAATCATCGACATAACGACTCGATTGATATCGGCGATAAAAATTGCTAACGATGTCCGCTGCCGCCAATGGAGATTTCGCGATGCAATACAAGTCTTCATCTTCTGGACTGATCCAACCAGCATCATGCATCGAATCTCGAACGAAGCGCTCCCATTTTTTCCAATATCCCCCTGGAGTCCCATCGGGTGAATTGCCTTCGACAAGCACGATTGGGACGACAGCATTTCGGCCGCACTGGATGAGAGTCAACGCCTCAAACAATTCGTCTTGCGTACCAAATCCTCCAGGGAACGCAGCGACTGCATCAGCATTTCCCATGAAGGCCAACTTGCGCGTGAAGTAATAACGGAACTTCAGCAATTTAGGATCATTCGCAATGACAGGATTTGGTTTGTCCTCGAATGGAAGTCGAATTGAAAGTCCGAAGGATTGTTCTGGAGTTGGTCCTTCAATTCCCGCCTGCATGATTCCAGGCCCCGCACCGGTGATTGCCATCCAACCGCGTGTTGCAAGCAATCTGGAAAATTGAAATGCTGCGACATAATCTGGATGATTGCGTGGCGTTCGAGCGCTTCCAAAAATTGCGATCTTGCGGAGCGTTCGATAGCGATCAAACATCGTAAATCCAGACCGCATTTCGCGAAGTGCCTGGCGAACGAGACGCAGTTCGCCAACGGTCAATTTGTCATCGAGAAGGCGAAGCGAAGTTGCCACCATCTCTGCGACGAGCAGGCGTCTTTGATGATCGTCAACATCTGACTGTTGCACACCGGCCTTGTTGGTTGGCGAAACAAGATCGATGATTGCTTCTATGGCAGAGCGAATTTTCGGTTCGATTCGATTTTGCTTCTCGCTCATGGTTGGCTGCTCGCAATCGGCGCACTTGGAGGTAACTCTGGTGGTGCAGTCAGACCTGGCAGTGGAGCGAGCGAGCCTATTGGATCGGTGATCGTTCCGCGGACATCAATTTGAAAAAGTTGATTCGTCATACCACCAAGGATGTCACTGATGATCGGCATTGTTCCTCGGTTGCGAAGTCGAAGTGCAATCTCATTTGATTCAGTATTCAGCCATCCTTCTCCAGTCAGCAGCAAATCTTTACAAGCTAAGTCAAACCTTTCGAATTGAATTCGATCTTGGTCAATCGTGAAATCAAATTCTCCTTGCTGCACGATTGGGTCGAGACTCAAACTCAACTGCGTGATCTGCAGCAAGGCAACACCGATGGGAAGTCTCGCAAGTTCCGCTTGTCGTATCGAAGCGCTGCCTCGCCCTTGGCGTGTGGAAATCCCTGCAGAAGTGCCAGAGATGTTGATGCGAGCGTCCACCAAGCCAGGGTCGATTTCCACTGTACTTTTCGCGGTTTTTTGGTTCGGTATCGCAACTCCTTCGCCTGGAATTTTCAGTGAGTGCAAGGGGACACTTGCAAGCAATATGTCTGTTGCATAATGGAAAGGTTCGATGGTCTCAACCTCCGCATTCGCTGAGAGAATTCCAGTGCCAAGCATTCCACGAAATGACTTGATGAAAAATTCCGAACTCTCAGTAGGTTTCAGGAGAGTTGCCGAAACATCACGAACTTTGCGACCTGCAAGAGTGAAATTGCCATTCGTGACATTGGAGTCGAAAGAAGTCGCCTTGGCATCAGTTGCAATATGCATCATGAGATCTGCAGAGAAGTTTGAGAGATAGGTGCCGATCTGAATCGATGCTCCATAGATTTGAACATTGGTGTCAATGTCAATATGTGCGATGTCCTTTGGTCGACTGAGGCGCAGTTGCATATTTGCGCTCAAGATGTCTTGGCATTCAAACCCGATCGTGCTCAAAGGACCTCTTGCAGCCAACGGCAGTGCACAAATGACGCTCTCACCAGTTCCCATGGCATGCAAGTCCAAAAGGAACTCGCCATCATCGATCGTTCCATTGTCATTGGCGGCGAGCCATCCGGACGCTTCTATCGACCCACCAGGAAAGACTCCACGAAATGGAAAGACTTCCAATGAATCTCCGCGGGCGTTGATGTGCGCCGGGACAGCAAATCCAATTGCGAGCCTTTTAGCCGTATTTCCAAGGGTAAGTTGGTGAATCCAAGCATCGAGTTCGAATGATGGAGTTTTTGCTCCGACTGCAATTGAATATGAGATCTGAGCGTCATAGAGACCCTCTGGCTTGAACTCATTCAGAAACGAAGTCAAACCTCCAGTATCAATTTGTTGAACAATCTCACCGATAAGTGGGCCGTGAATCAATCCATTCTCGATGGAGCCATGGAGGTCTAATCCTCCGGTGTTTGTTCCATAACTGCCATCGAAACAGATTTGGCTTGGAATCCCTCCGATCGCACCAATCGTTCCCAAAAGCGCATCGCACCGAATATGCTGATCTGCAACGGTCAGTGTCCCCGATTCGAAGACCGCTTGCAGTGGACCTTCAGGGAGAGTGATTCCAAAAGAACGCGGGGTGACCGTGAGTGTCGTGTCAATTTCCCCATCCCCATTAGGAGTCTTGAGTGAAATGTCCGCATCGAATTGCCCCGTGGGTTTATAGCGATCCCAAAGTGCAACGGCACGCGCATGATTGCCGAAGGGGATCAAGTTGATTGCATATTCTGCAAGCTGAATGTTGTCTAAGTGAATTGTGATATCAGTCGACTTCCCATCCATCGAAAACATCCCACTCGCATCGAGTCGTCCATCACGGCGAAATCCGGTGAAGGATTGCATGACAACAGATGCATCTGCCACTCGAAATTTCCCAGAACAATCATCAAGCCCAAACCCAACAGGCCAAAATAGTCCCTCGCTGTCGATTAACTTTTCGGCTGGAATTTCAGGCTGAATTGAACCATTTTGAAAGGTGACATCGCATGCAACATCGAGCGTGCCGCTTTTGGAAAGTTTGATCATTCCTTCGAGTGAGATGCTGCCACGTGGGTCAAGTTGTGAGAGAATCGTCCCACCTTTAGAAAGACCTTTTCCTGGCCAGCCAGCAACACTTTCGTTGGATGATGGTGGGAAGGCCATAAAAAACAACTGGCTCAGCGCATCATCCTTCAGAACGAATTCCAACTTGGGGTTCAAAGTTCGCAATCCCTTTGAATTGTCAATGTCAACTCGGCCCTTGAACATTCCCTTTGCTCCATCGAATGTCTCGAATGGAATGCCATCACCAAAATCGATTCGGTCTTCATGCAAAACAATTTCGCCACTCTTTGCTCGTACGGGATATGGAAAAATCGAGGTAAGAATATTTGCGTTGAGAATCCGAATACTTCCTGTGACGGCTGCATCTGCAGTGGAATTTTCTGGACGAGTAATTTTTAATGTCAGCGCGAGTCTGCCGCCAGGCGTAAACGATCCATGATCGATGATTCGTCTCAGTTGACCTGCCCGGATTGCCATTTGGGATATTTCTTGAGAAGTGCCTTGATCACTTGACGTTGTCAATACAGCCAATCGATTCTCGATGACGATCAGTTCCGCAGCCGCATCGGTCACTTGCGCTTGATCGAAAAGCGCGCCTGCGGCTTGCAGCGATTGAAAGCCTTCAGTCCAGAAAAGGCTCGCAAGTAAATCGCCTTCTTGCTTGGGAAAACTGCGAAAAAGCGTGGGATCAATTGGCAGCGATTCTGCCGTGACCGTCAGATTGACACCAGCTGTCGGCCCCATCTTGGTGACATCGCCAGTCAGCACAACATTTTGGCCGTCTGGTCCAAATCCATGCAAGTCTTCAATATGCGCATCCTGTCCTGAAAAGCGGATGACGGATTGAATCTTGCGAAGGGGATATTTGAAATCTTCAAAGGCACCACTTCCGTCGCTGATGTCGAGTTGTCCAAGTACGACAATAGGCTGCGCCATCAATGTTCCATCGGCAGATTCCGTGGGAGTGGCACGCGTTGCAGTGAGATGTGCAGATGACTTGACTTCTCTTGCTCCGAAAGTTTCAAAGATGTCTGCAACAGAGCGGGGGACCTCGATCGCTGCATTTTCTTTATTCAAGCCAAGCGAAAAATCTGGCACGAAAACTTTCAAATCAAATGGAGCGAAGTCACGAATTTGTTGCGCCCACTTGGCCCGATCTTCCCAGTCAAACTCTTTGGTCAGCAATGCGTCAAAATCTAGATTGAGCGATGCTCGAACTGGCAGTGATGTCACCCGCGCATCGCGGGAAGTATTGACGAGCTCAAAGTTCAGATCTCGAAACTCCAAGAGTGTTCCAGTCAGTTCAATCGTGCCAGTCTGCAACTTGATCTGTGGAAAACCAAGCGCCTTCGAAATCTTCCCGTTCTCATATCGAACCCAACTGTCAAAGCTGTCGATTGGTAAAGTGGCTTGAAAATCTGCTATTTCCATCTTCCCATGCAGTGGCTTCCCTGGGGAGGCGGAAAGGGTTGCGGATGTGACGGTTCCTGAGGCATCGGCTTGTTCAACAAGAGTGCGAAGCGTTCGGGGCATGACGAATCCGAGATTTTCGTTCACGCGCATGCCTTCAGCGGAAACGTCAAACGCAAGCGTTTGCTGATTCCACCAACCTTTCAGATGGATTGCTCCGTCGACTTGTCGAATGTCAACCACGGACTGAAATGGATCGATGGGCGAAGGGCTTAGATCCGCTTTCACAAGCACCTTGAGAATTTCGATTGCCTTGTTCGCTTTGATTCGCTGAAACGAAATACGAACATCACGCATGGCAGCACGCTCGATCAGCGCTAGATTTTCATTGGGTGCAATTGTGACCCCTCTTCGGAGGCTTTGAAAGTTATAGATACTGCCCCTTCTTGGATCTTCAACCACATTCACTTGAATTCCGTCGATCTGCAAATTTCGAATCGTGGTTGGTCCCCACAACAGCGAAAACATTTCCAATTCGATTTGAAGACGATCAATGATTAGGATTTCGCTTCCAGCTCCGATCCAGTCGGGGGCAATCAAATGTGCTCCCTTGATTTCTGCGGAGTTCCACCCAGTCCATTCGAACGAATCTAGAGTGACGGTTCCTCCTGCAGTCTCTCCCATACGTCCTGCGACGACCGAGCCGATGATTCGTGGATTGAGCGCGAGAACAATCAATACTGCAACGATCACGCCAACGGCGCAACCAAGCAGTTGGAAATGCTTGATCCATCTTTGGCGGCGGCTCTTGCTCTTGGGCTGCTCGCCCTTGTTCAGATTGGGCGTGATGAGATTTGGTTTCAACTCGACTTCCATGGTTGCTCTGCGATGGTAATACTCATCGTATGAATGCTGTCGTCCAGCCGTCGTTGCTTGGAATCATCATCTTGGTCGGCCTTGTTGGCTTGATCTTGCTGGTGATTATTCTTTGCATCAACGCATCACTCTTTCGGCGTCTCACTGGGAAGTCGTTGGAAACGCAGAAGAAGGCAAAGAATCCAGTCGCAACGCAAGGTTGGACCGAAGCTGGTCGCCGAGTATCCACGCCGAGTGCAGAAGAAATCGAGTCTCAGTTTGGCGAATCAGGCAAGGAACCACCAACCAAGGATCGTCAATGAAAGTCAATGAAAATTCGTCCCGCCGCCCTCGAACGCTCGTTACTGGCGCTGCTGTGCGCGTCGGTCGTGCGACTGCGAGCGAATTTGCTCGTCGAGGTCACGACGTGGTGCTTGCTGTCAGAAAAATCGATGCGATTGCCCAAGCGTCGTGCGAAATCGTTCGCAAGTCTGCGCATGATGCGGGTCATCCCGATGCAAAGATCGAACTTCGTGCCGCCAATCTTGACGATCCAACTGCGGTCGTTGCATTGGCTGCAACATTTGCCAGTGAACCGCTTGATGTGATCGTTCATTGTGCGAGTCGATATGACGCGCGTGCGATTGGTGAAATTGATGCGGAGTATGCGCTCTCGCACTATCGCACCAACGCACTTGCGCCGCTCTTGTTGACTCAGGCGCTGCGGGGGCAACTTTCGCAGAGCATCTTGCCTGCAGGTGGGTCTGTTGTTTGTTTCACTGACATGCACGCAGAAGGTCGTATGTATACAAATCACGCGGCATATTTCGCATCAAAGGGCGCGTTGCTCGCGCTTGTCGAATCGCTTGCTTTGGAGCTTGCTCCTTCGATACGAGTGAATGGAATCGCGCCGGGAGTTGTTGAATGGCCGGTTGGCGCGGATCCAGAATTTCAGGCGCGATACATCGCACGTACTCCACTCAAGCGTGCAGGGACTGCGATCGAAGCCGCGCAGTGTGCCGCTTGGCTGGCAATCGAAGCGTCATTCATGACAGGCGTGATTCTTCGACTCGATGGTGG
>CAJCCX010000124.1 GCA_903961015.1 uncultured bacterium | reverse complement strand
GAATCGATGTAGACCGGCAGAATCTGCGCGCCTTCACCAACGGCGTTGTGCAGCGCTTCATGATCTGCGACCCGCAAGTCGTTTCGGTACCAGAGCATGATGCGTTGCGTCATGATTCAGGAGTTTCCGCGCTTTGATGTTCGACAGCGATCCGAGCAATACTTCACTTGATCCCAATCGCGTTCCCATTTTTTGCGCCACGTGAAAGGGCGTCCACAGAACTGGCAGATCTTCTGCGGCAAATTCTCTTTCTTTACGTTTCGCACAGCGGCTCGCATTCGATTGGTTGATCAAACTTGACGCAGGAAATGCGCTATTTACGCGAACAATCTCAGCTGACCCATGCCGCCATCAAGGTGAAGCACTTGGCCAGTCATCCACGAGCCATGCTCGCTCAGAAGCAGTGCAGCGAGCGCCGCCACTTCGGCGGGTTGACCAACGCGTCCGATCGGATGTCGTTTGTTGGATGCGTCCAACTTCTCAGGAGTGTTAAGCAGTCGATCCGCCAGCGGCGTTTGCGTAAGCGATGGCGCAATCGCATTCACTCGAATGCCCGAGGTTGCGAACTCCGCCGCCAAGGAACGAGTGAGACCCTCAATGGCTCCCTTTGCAGCAGCGATCGAGGCGTGGAAGGGCATACCGGTTTGCACTGCCACCGTACTAAACAAGAGTACGGAGGATTGCCCCGGCTTCTTCAGTGCTGGTAATGCCGCCTGAATGAGATGTACTGCTCCAAGGACATTGATTCGATAGTCGTTCAGAAAAAGGTCTTCCTTCATCCTGTGAAAAGGCTGAAGTTGGATACTTCCAGGGCAGTATGCAAGCCCGTGAATCTCATCAGGTAGCCCTTGGATTACTGGCGCAGGGACACTGAAATCCGTTTCAATAAATTGGAGATTTTGGTGCTGCTCCAATTCTCGGATGGCGCGAGCAAGAACATAAACGCGGTGACCAGCTGCAAGCAACTGTTGAGTGAGGGCTTTTCCGATTCCGGAACTACCACCTGCAATGACATAGTTTTTCATTGAATGAAGATCGTAGGCGTCATGTTTGCCAAAGCGATTTACATTGAAAGCACGGAATGGTCTTGACCCCAAAATAGGTCCACCTTCAAGCGGAGATATTTTGGTCCACGGGGACCTCATTCCTCTGACTTAATGCAGCGAATTTCGAAGGTGTTTTCAGGCTGTCATGCCACGCGTTTTGTTCGTCGACGAGCGCTGAAAGCGATCGTCATGCCACATCGACCAAACAGTTCTATGAGTGAATCCACGCTGAATCGATCAATCTTTCCGCACATGAGGTCGCTGACACGCGGCTGTGTCACCGCGAGCACCTTTGCAGCCTGTGTTTGGGTCCATCCCTGTCGACGGATAATGGACACCAACTGAATCATCATCAGAGATCTCGCACGAAGATTCTCTGCTTCAGCGTCAGACGCACCGAGGTCTCGGAAGACATTTCCACTCGACCGTCGAATCTTGTCACTCATCGTTTCTCCTTGCGGCTGCGGTGCCGCGCAATGACCAATTGGTATCTCGTTCGACCAAGTTCGAGTTCGGACTTTGGGGTCTTCTGCGATTTCTTCTCAAAAGCACTCAGCACATAGACCGCATCGTCGAATCGAACCACATAAAAAACTCGGTGCTCGCGATTCGTGTGAATCCGCAACTCGCGAACACCACTTCCGATTGCGTTCATCGGTTTCCAATCGGATGGCTCCTTTGCGCACTGGACACGGTGCAATTGATGCCCCGCTTCATTGCGGGCTTCCTGTGGGAATTCGCGCAAATCATCGAGAGCCGAACCAACCCATTCCAAGCGTTTCATTGGAGCAGCCGACACACAATAAGTATATACTAAAACGTATATTTGTCAAACAATAAACCCGAGATGTGCTTGTGATCACGCGCATCAACTTTTGCCCGCGTTTCTTGGACAGGTTGACTGTGCCACGATCTGGAGGGTCAGTCTGGCAATGCACACAAGCACAGCGGCAATCTCGGCGAGTTGCGGAACGTGTCAATACCTTTGAAACATTTTTTTCCACGAAACTGGAACTGCACACCAATCATGGACACTCATGAAAATCCTATCCGACCCTCTCGGTCGCCTCGAACGCTTCGGGGCTGACGTAGCCGAGTGAGCCGTGGACGAGTTCCTTCTTCAGGGTCGCCCAAAGGCTTTCTATCATTGGCGTTGTCGTACCAGTTGATTGATAGGACTTCGCTTTTTCGGCGTCGCGGGGGCGCGCGCGACAAATTCACTGCGCAAGGCAGTTCCGTGCGACAAGTGCACTGAGCAGTGCTGAAATGCAATTCCTAGCGACATGGTGGCTCATTGGCGGCCTTCGCTCTCGCGGCGGAGTAGTTTTCGCTCGTTGCCCTATAACCCCCGACGGTGTTCGCGTCACTGGATATCGCGCGACATTCCCATGCGACATCCACGGCGACTTTTCATGTCGCGTTTGTCACACCTGACCTTGCCTAGATTTCGTGGACACCCAAATGAGCGAGAATGCTCGCAAGGAGAGTGTTTCATGGACAAAGCATCGAATCGGGCCAAGGTCAGTGCCGCATGTGGATCAGCGGCTCGATTGACGGCTTCCCGAACCGCATTGGCTTGGTGGACGTCCAACCCATGCGTGATACCCACTGCACGAGACGCGAAGAACGTGCTTCTGAAATTTCAGAGGCGCGTTCTTCGCGTCTCAGCGCAACAAACACGAAATGAATTGAGAGCGAGCGCACACCTGCCCTGGTGCACGATTTGGTGTCCACCGAAAGTGGGGGAGTCCAAAGTGCGTAACGGGACGAAGGGTAACGCAGGCGCTTTCGATTCACCGAAGCGTGTCGAGTGGGATTCGAAAGACTTTCACGCTGCGAGTTGCTGCATTGCCCGCAGTCGTGCAGGTCAACCAGAGATCAGTTTCGTGCAGCGCCGCTCGAGGAAATCCGCTCAATCGGCCTACTGAGACATCAGTAATCGTGTGCACGGATCCAAGCGTGCCATCGGCGTGCAGTCGTCGTAACACGAGTGCCGCATCGTCGCCGCGCGTGTCATGCCACATGATCAAGGTGTCACCTGAAGGCAGCAATATTGATTCAACGCGTCCGAGCGAGCCATCGATATCGATATCAATCGTGGCAGTGAATGTCGCGCCGCCATCGTGCGAGCGCACTGCGCGCACGGCACCCTCTTCCGTCGCGCCAGTCCACCACGCGACGACGACTTCATCACCCGACGCAGAAATGCTCGGCCCATTTACAGGGCAACCATTGATCATCCACTTGTCGTTGCCGATCGGTTGCGGTTGCGACCATCCTTCGCCGAGCCAACGTACGAGTGAAATGTCGCGCGTGCCATCTTCGCCGCAGTCGCGATACGCAATGATCGGTCCATTCTTCGCGATCGCGAGATCAGTTGGACAGCACTCACAGGTGCGTTCATCAAGAATCTCGGAAGGCGGGGATGGGCGTTGCGAAGTCGGAGCTATGCGTGCGGCGCGTAGCGTCATGTCATTGCCAACACCGTGATCATGCGCGTCATCATGAGCGCCACTGGGCAACATCGCGCGACCATCGAGCCAACAAAACGCAGTAACACCGCTGAGCGTGTCAGCACTCACGAACCCATGCTCAGCAGGTTTGCCGTCAGCGTGAAGCGGGCCGAGTTGAGTCCAGATGCGGCCGTCGTCGATCGAGCGCGAAACGATGATGTCATAGACATAGCCGCCGAGTGCGCCGCTGCGGAGCCAGGTTGCAAGCAGACTTCCGTCGCTCGCGCGCGTCACGCTCGGTGTGTCCGCCCAGTTTGCAAAAATGTCGGGACCACTCGCGATCTTCGCGACCGCTGACCACGCGCCGTCAACGAAGCGTGACATGCAGATATGAAAAACTGCTGGAGCGCGCGGAGTTTTCGTCGGGCTCGCCGCGGGTTCCACGGCAGCATCTTGCTCAATCCACGAGAGGATCACGCCCTTGCCATCAGCAACGATGCGCGGCGCGAACGAGTCACCCGTCGCAGGAGAAGCCACCTCGCCGCGGAGCGCGTCAGTCGTTGCAAGCAGTGACAACAAGATGAGAATGTGAATCATGCAAGTTCTCCAAGTCCATTTGCGCGCCGCATTAGCGACGATGCAATCCATCCTACGGAATCCAACCAAGCAATGCCTCAGCTTGCTTCACTCACGGTCCATACCGACCACAGAGGTGACACAAGTGTTCGGGCACATGGGTGAGAGGTCTTGGAATTTGGGAACATTTTCCAAATGCCCTAGAAAGAAACCCTCGCCTCCACTTGCGAGAGCCGGGTCGCGAGATTTTCATGAGGAAGAATTTTTACTATCACTTCGCGAAGTGCCCCTCGTCTAGGGTGTCCATCAAAAGTGGGGAGGTCCACCTATGTGGGTGGATGTACGCCAGTCGCCCAACACTCCCTGACGTTTGCTTTCTCGATCGCAACGGCTTTCGTAGCGGAGCGGGCAAATCGTCTCACGGTGGCGGACCACCCAACGCGGTACCCAGGGCGAGCACTGGCAGGATCGCAAGCAAGCCGATCCCGCGCGCGAGCCCCTGCGGATCGAATCGGCTGCCGTGACTGCAATCGATCACGAGTTGGAATGGCTCGTCGTTGGCACATCCGCCGAGTCGTGCGCGTGTCGTCCAATTGGTCGGTCGCTCGATTGTGAGCGTTCCTTCGATGGGAACCGCGAATCGGTCGAGTCGCTCGACAACGCCTTCGGTTGTTGAAGGGAATTCCTCACCAGACAACGGCGTCGTGAATTTCAGTAAGTACCCGTAAGTCAAGATATGACGCAGATCAATTTCGCTCGCAGCGCGCGAGTCGGAGGATGGTTTTTCCACAGCGTCATCGGGAAGTGGCAGCACCATCCATGCACGGACATTGGTCTGGCGACCAAGTTGCACGAGCAATTCTCCGCAATGAGATTGCGTGGGTGAGTCGCACTCTGGGAGCACGATCGGGTCGCTCGCGATGATCACCAGAAATGAATTTTTCTTATACCACGTGAGAGTTTTCTTGGGTCGGGACTCCAGCTCGGCGGGTTCACTGACAATCGGAATCGACCACATCCACTTCGTCAACTCTTTTTCTTGCGAGAGCGCGGTGCCACTGATCTCGATCGTGTCGTTTCCCTCGGAGTGCACACTGGCTCTCTGCCAACGCTGACAACCCACACAGAGCAAACATAGCGCACAGACTGCTCCCAGAAATGTAGAACGGACGAGTTGTCGCCTGATCAGCATGGCGCGAGTGTATGTGCTGCTTGAGGACCTCCCCAGATTTGGTGGACACTAAGAATCGGCGAGTTTGATCTTGCATGAAGGAGTGTGGCGCTGGGAATTATTCTTGGTCACTCTGCGTCAATACACACCGGAGTTTCGTCAGTCCGCCAGGGCCGCAGTAACCCTGAGATGGGCGCCTCGTGTCGTTTTTCGACACTGGTTGCCCAATTCAAGCAGGCGAGCGCGGGTTTCATTTGATGCGCGCTGGCGAACTCGCTGGCGAACTCGCTCAAGAACAGCGCGGCACGACCGCCGAGCATCTTGCCGCGATGTGCGCTATTCGCGATGAGCTTCGCTTGTTGCCGGCGCCGGTGTGACTTGCACAGGAGCGACTTGCGCAGGCGCAGCCTTCTTTGTCACAACATCATCAACTTTTCCGCCTGCAAGAAACGTCGCGATCGCTTGATCGAGATCCGCGGGGCGATCGTCCATTATAAAGTGACGCGAGTCCTCGAATGTCACAAGCTTCACACTTGGCGATGCTCCCTTGAACTCATCGCGCACCACCGCTCGAATATTCGCGGCCATCTCTGGCCCCGCAT
>CAJCCX010000123.1 GCA_903961015.1 uncultured bacterium | reverse complement strand
GTTATCGCAGGGAAAGACGCTTGAAGATGTTGCGAAATCGCTTGGCGTGTCTTTGATGACACTGCATCGATGGCGAACGGAGTACGGATCCACCGACCGCGACGCGGTGAAGCGCTTGAAAGAATTGGAGCGCGAGAACGGTCGGCTCAAGCGTCTGGTTGCGGATCAAGCACTCGACATTCAGATCTTGAAAGAGGTGGCCAAGGGGGAATTCTAAGCCCCGCGCTACGGCGTCGGGCCATCCAACACGTCACAACTATTTTCTCAATCTCGCAACGCCGCGCGTGTCGCGTCATTGGTCAACATCGAAGTGTGCAGCAGAGAAAACTTGTTGAGAACACATATCGAACGCGTCTTGCAACGCGCTTGCGCGCACTCTCACGCAAGCATCCGCGACGTGGTTGGCAATACATGCAAGACTTGTTGGGTCGTGAAGGTTGGCGCGTGAATCACAAACCACTGCGCACTGTCTGGCGAGAAGAAGGTCTGAAAGTGCCGTAAATCAGCAGGAAAAAGCGAAGAATTGGATCCGCGGAATCTGGGATTCTTCGCAAGCAATCAACGCGCAAGAACGAAGTGTGGGATGTGGATTTTATTTTTGATCGAACGGCGGATCGCAGGCCAATCAAGATGTTGGTGGTGTTGGATGAATACACGCGGGAAAATATTGCGCTTGAAGTCTCCCGCAAATTGAAGTCGCACGATGTGATTATGGTGCTTGATGAACTGACCGCGAAAATATTCGCAGCGACAATGGAAGTAAGTTCATCGCGGATGTGATGAAAGAGCGGTGTAAAGAAAGCGGAACCAACACGCTGTATATGGAGCCAGGCGCGCCGTGGCAGAACGGCATCGTTGAAAGTTTCAACTCCAGATTGCGCGACGAGTTGTTGTCGAGCGAGATTTTTACGACACTCGCGGAGGCGCGATTGCTTTGCGCAAGGTGGCGTGCGGATTACAACCATCGACGACCACAGCGCGCGCTGGGCAAGCAAACACCGGCGGAATACGCGGCAAAGTGCGAAGTATCTGCGGCGCGAAGGTTTGTGCAACGGATGGAAATGACGGGAAACACACGAAAGGCGGCGTCGATTATGATCGCCGAAATCTAATAAGGAGTGGCTCTGTAGTCGGGTACCGGTCACGGCACCGCCGCCAGGATCGACTCCGCAAGCATCGCGCCAAATGTCTGCACCTTCTTCTGATGGCATGACGGACAGAACCAAGCCTCCTTTGCAAGAGAACGCCAACAAGTATTCATGGCTGCACTCGTCGCAGCGCACACGCGCGAAAACTTTGGCGAAGTCGCCGCACTGCATGAATTTGTCGACCACTTCTGGGATCACCCCGCGCAACACGCCGTAGCGCGATTGATAGTCGCGTGGATACACGGCCGTGAAGCGCGCGAAGTGCGAGTGAAAGCACTTCCACAGCGGCGATGACTTGGGCTTGCGAGAGCGAAACGGTCGCGCGACCATAGCGGCGGAGCGTAAAAACGAAAGATGGTCACTCGCCGAAATGCGGCGGAATTTCTTGCGCACTTGCTGAGCTCAATGCGCCTGACACTTGCCCGCGACACTGGAAAAGCGAAGTCCTATCAAATGATCTTTATCGATGACGCTCGAAACGAATGGCACAAATTGCTCGAAGTCGCAAACAACCGAATCGCTGCGGCGCAGAATCGCATCAACGAATCAGGCGAAGAACTCGTGAAAAATGCAGAGGCGCTCGACAAAGCGGTGAAGATGGTTC
>CAJCCX010000122.1 GCA_903961015.1 uncultured bacterium | reverse complement strand
TCGATTTGCGTGTGCGCCGTCGGGACCATGTCCTGCGCGAGTTTGCAAGCCGAGCCGGAGTCCGCGTAGGCGAGGCGCAGCATGTTTGAGCGCCAGGATATGCGTCCCGCGGCGCTCTCATAAACTATTCTGAATTTGTTTGAGTCCAGGTGCAAATCAATCCGCTGCCAAAAATCTGCACGCACCATATTTGAGCCCATATATATCTGACCGCAGGGCGCAAACCATTCTTCAGCCCTCTCGACGAATCTACAAAAGCGGGGGACACTATGCCGATGACCTCACTCGATCCCGCGCGCGTCATCAGCGACTTAAAAGAACTACGACAACTCACTGGTGATCAAGATGGTTCTCAACGCATCGCTTTCACTCCACTCTGGTGTGCAGCACGTTTGTGGCTCAAGGCAAAATGCGACGAGATTCCAATTGAAAATCATCGCGATGCAGCTGGCAATTTTTGGGCGACACTTCCTGGAGAATCTCATCGCGAACTGCTCATTGGTGGACATATCGATTCGGTTCCAAATGGTGGATGGCTCGATGGTTGTTTGAATCTCTTGGCTGGCTTAGAAATCCTTCGCAGAATTCATCATCACTACAAGGGCAAGCCTCCAGTGACGATTCGACTTGTTGACTGGGCTGATGAAGAAGGCGCACGATTTGGCAAGAGTCTCTTCGGTTCATCAGCGTGCGCGGGCACATTGGATATGAACGAAGCGCGCGGATTGAAAGACAAAGATGGGATCGAACTTCCCGCCGCCTTGCGATCACTCGGAATTGATTTCGAGAAGGTGAAGAATTCTGGTGTCGAATTGAAGAATGCCGCGGCGTACATCGAGCTACATATTGAGCAGGGACCAGTGCTCCTCGATAAAGGACTCGCGCTCGGCGCCGTCTTGGGAACATTCGGCGTCGAACGCCATTCGATCACTTTCACAGGACAAGCTGCGCATTCTGGGAGCACTCCGATGAATCGTCGACGCGACGCATTTCTTGCTGCTGCACTGATGAGCCCCGAGATTTACGAAATCGCAAAGCGCCACGGTGGTGTTTGCACGATCGGATCTTGCAATACCAAGCCAGGAATTGTGACAAGCGTCGTTGAAGAATGTCGAATCACCCTCGATCAACGCCATCTTGATGCAACAGCGCTTGCGGCAATGCTTGCGGATGCGAAATCCGCGAGCGCGCGATTCGCCCGCGACTGCAATGTGAATTTTCGCTGGGAACGACTCTGGCAGATCGATCCCATTTTGTTCGATCCCCAGCTCATCAATTGGTGCGATGAAGTCATTCAAGAAACGTGCGGCACAACAATGCGTTTGCCATCGGGCCCACTTCACGACGCAGCGGAAGTTTCGCTTTCAGGTATTCCGACCGTCATGATGTTTGTTCAAAGTCTTCAGGGAATCAGTCACAACAAGATTGAAGACACCAAAGAAGAACACATCGAACTTTCTGTCGTTGCCCTCGATCGACTCGCCGAAAAAATGATGCGTTGGATCGCATCGATGAAGTGATGCGATCAATCATGCACGATCAATTGCAAACAGTTTTTCAAGTGACTCCAAAAACTCTTCATTGAAACAAAGATCGAGCGTCTAAGTGGACCACGCTACATTTCCTACACAAATAGATTGGCGATTCGTCCGCCAAGCACGTGAAATCGATTTTGATGTTGGCGGTTCACGCCGCCAGTAATGTAGAAAATGCCCGAAGAGATTCTGGTGCAAGTCCTCTTACGTCCATCTCAGTGGATTGAAAAGTCGCTCGCGCAAACGGAACTCGGCCGTTGGGCAGACACTTCGCTGTTTTCGCCCGATGCGACTGTTGTTTTTTCCTATCTCTCCCGCCGTGGAATGTTTTCTTAAAGGATGGCCTTGTTGTCCAAGTCGATCGGACGAAGTGGGAGGGTGAAAAGTAGCGATTCGCTGCTGGAGGGCTGTTCTCAGCATTGTTGACACGGTTTAGAGTCAGAATTATCATCAAACTCTCGTATATCTGTGACCTCCTCCAACAAGAATTTGAGCTGCTCTCCAATGCAAACACGATCCAATTCCGTTCCCAAATCGATCTCATCCTTGCTTGGTTCTGGCGTTGTCGGAATCTGCGCGGTTGCGATCTTGGGATCGACTGCCTGCCAAACTCCAAATCAGCCCAATGCAGTTCCGCTAGAAAAAGTTACAAAGGACCTTCCTTCAGACTGGACAACGCTCAAGCCAAGTGATTGGCGTATGGCATATCTCGACGCTCCAACGCGCGAATCACTCTTCCTCTTCAGGAAAGAACTTCAAGATCAAGCTGCGGAATCTGATGGATCCCGTGCCTACTCTGATGCGACTTATACCCAGCTGCGAGAAATGAATGATGCCTGCAATAAGTCCTACTGCGCGAATGCAGTTGTCATCGGCCGAGATCAAACTCCAGAACTCGCAGGAACTTCTCTCTCTGTCAACGAGGCGTATATGAATTCCGCCACAGTTGGAGACGTCGATTTGCGCCAAGTCCAAGATGACTGGGCGCGCTTTTGGCTGATGAATAAGCCATCGACTCTCAGTCCATATCCGATTGTGAATACCGGCGGTCGGCCATAAGCATCGATTTCAGCTGAGCCAGAAACTCAGACTCTCGCCGACTTTATTTCTCACCGACTTTGGGGTTCGATTCGTTCTCTTCCACCCATATGGCAACGTAGCGGCGCTGGAATATTCACAGATCCATCTGCATTTTGGTGCATTTCAAGCAGTGGGATCAGAATTCTTGGGCTCGCAACGACTGTGTTATTCAGCGCATATGCAAATGTCGGTCGTCCCTGGTCATCCTTGTAACGCAAGTTCAATCTGCGACATTGAAAGTCAGCAAGTCTGCTCGCAGAATGTGTTTCGCCATATGCGCCGGTGGGACTTCCATCTGGACCGATTTCGCCGCGGCCAGGCATCCACGATTCCACGTCGATCATGTCTTCATTCTTGACTCCAAGATCGCCGGTGCAGCACTGCAATAATCGATACGGCAACCCAAGCGATTGCAAGATCATCTCGACTGATTCGAGCATCGTCTTATGCCACGCACGACTCTCTGCGTCATCTGCTCTGCAGACCACAACCTGTTCGACTTTGTCGAATTGGTGAATTCGATATAAGCCCGCAGTGTCTTTACCGGCAGCGCCAGCTTCGCGGCGAAAACATGTCGATGCTGTGACATACTTCAGTGGCAAAGATTCAAGAGGAATGATTTCATCTGCGTGAAGTCCCATCAATCCGACTTCGCCTGTTCCCGTGAGAAACAAATCATGATTGCTTCCACGCTTTGATTCCTCAAGGTGATACGCCTGCTCTCTGCCTGCGGGAAAAAAACCAGTACCAATCATGCATTCTTCGCGGACGATGACGGGAACTCCCATTGGCTGAAAACCTCGCTGATCCGCCATGAAGTCAAGCGCATATCGAATGATCGCATGGTGCAGCCGCATCCCAAGTCCAGTCAGCACATAATGCCGTGTTCCTGACATCTTGACTCCGCGTTCAAAGTCAACCAATCCGAGTGAGCGCACTAATTCTTGATGCGTTCGCGGCTTGAACCCTCGATTCTTTTCGAATGGAATGGCCGCATCAAATCCCTTTGGATTCCATCTGCGAATTTCAACGTTGTCGTCGCTGCCAGCACCCTTTGGTACATCGGCTGCAGGTGGCTGAGGAACAGTCAGCAGAAGTTCCTGCCAAGCAGGTTCAACATCAGCAAGCAAACGCTCCAGCACAATGACTTCATTCTTCAGTCGAACAGGAGTCGCTTCCAATTCAGTAAGTTGCGCTTGGATCTTTGCGCGATCTGCCTCCGCAGCTGTTTTCAGTTGACCCTTCAACTTTCCCATCTGTGGCCCAGTCTCTTTACTGAGTCGATTTTGTTCAGCGCGTTTGATCTCAAGTTCAGTCAAGATGCTTCGTCGTTGTTCATCAAGAACAGTCAAGCGGGGGAAGTCGACTGTCATTCGCTTCTCTGCAGCGCCGCGCACAAAAATTTCTGGGTTTTCTCGAAATGCCTTGATATCAATCATGCTGAAAATGTAGCGGGAAACTCCATATTCGGTTGCCGCAAGCAATTGCGCCGAGATTTCTAGACCTGATACTTTTTATGTATGCCAGGAATTGCAGCAACGAATTCCTCAACCTTGCCACATCGATACTTTGGCGCGGTGTTGTCAGTCATCGTGGTTGCAACACTCTCATGGTCTGCCGTTCATCCAGTTGATTGGTTGACATGGTGGATGGAAGTTTCGTGGGTGCTTGTTGGGTTTCCAATTGTTGCCTGGTTGGCACTTCGATACGGAATCACGCGCATTCTGCTCGTACTGTTGACCATGCATGCAGTCATCTTGGTCATTGGCGGGCATTACACATACGAAAAAGTCCCCGCTGGACTGTGGGTGCAGGAGTGGTTTGACCTTGCGCGCAATGACTATGACCGACTCGGGCATTTCGTTCAAGGTTTCGTTCCTGCTTTGATTGCACGCGAACTTTTGCGTCGAACATCGCCGCTTCAACCAGGACGGTGGATTGCAATTCTTTGTATTGCGTCGGCGCTTGCATTCAGCGCAATATTCGAGATGATTGAATGGGGATCATCTGTCGCACTTGGCGCATCGGCAGATGCATTTCTTGGCACGCAAGGTGATCCATGGGATGCGCAGTGGGACATGTTGTGCGCGCTGATCGGTGCGATATGTTCAATGGCAACACTCTCAAGATTGCACGAGCGCGAACTCAGACGCATGCATCGCGCATGAACTTGCCCAAGATGTTTTCTTATGTCCCTCGGTCTCGATATGTTGGAGGCGCTGCCCACCGCATCTTTGATAGCAATTGTTGCCAATACGTCACGTCTGGATTCCCAACCAATCTTGCCATGGATTGGTGTCGACCAACTTGAATCATGTCGCCGACCGCCAATCGAATATTTGTCTGACCATCAAGCATCAATGTCGTCCCATCATTTGCACGCTCGACACAAACGGAAATATCAAGATGACTCGGCACCACAATCGGGCGGAAACCCAAACTATGCGGACAAATTGGAGTGACAATCAGTGCCTCGACATCTGGATGCACGATCGGTCCACCAGCAGAAACGGTGTACGCCGTCGAACCGACGGGGCTGGCAATGATGATTCCATCACCAGAAACATCGGGTCCCATATTGCCTGAAAACTCAAGTCGCAATTCGATCATTCGAAATGGAAAGCCCGCACTCACGACAACATCATTCACCGCAACTCCGTGAAAGACCACAGTTCCATCTTTACGTTTCACAATGACATCCATCACCATTCGTTGCCGCACAAGTGGGTTGGGACCAAAAATCGATTCAGCCTGCGCTTCCAATGAAGTGGGATCAAATTCTGCAAGGAATCCCAGCCGGCCAGAATTGACTCCAACAAGCGGCATCCCACGATCCAGAATGCGCCGCAATTGAGCGATCAGCGTGCCGTCGCCTCCAACGGCGACCATCCGATCAAACAAAAGATTTCCAGAGAGTGCAGCACTGTCCGCATGAATTTCAGCGACGATTTCCGCATGAGTCGCAACGATTCTGCGAACTTCAGCCAAGATCGATGCTGTGGCTGGGCGGTCTGGACTCGCTGC
>CAJCCX010000121.1 GCA_903961015.1 uncultured bacterium | reverse complement strand
TAAAAGCCACTTGCTCTACCAGCTGAGCTACGCAATCGTGACGGGATTTGAGTCGGGGAAAGAGTGTACCTATGTCTGGCAAGACCCACCCAACCGAAGATGGTGGTGAAAAAGTTCTATAAATCAAGCGCTTTATCGGACTATGATTATTGTCCCGCTTCCATTTTGCCGATAAATATGTCGGTCGAAGGTATTTAAGGAACGTTCTTGCTTATCTCGCGACTGGAAGGCACGTTATGTATCGAAACCACTTGTTTTATGGGCGAGTCACCTCGCTCCTTCACCGAAAGAATGCCACATGAGCGCTTCAGTTCCCATCATCGAACAATTTCTCGCATATTTGATTGATGAGCGACATTTCAGCCCATATACCTCCCGGTGTTATGGGTTGGATCTGCGTCAGTTCGCAGATTTTATTGTGGGCGAGTACGCCATCGATTTCGACGATGCGCGCGAACGCGCCGTTCTGGACAAGCGCGACGCGACTTCGAAAAACACAGTGTGCGGACGAATGCTGATGGCCGATGTGGAAGTTGTTCGTGCTTTTCTTGCCCATCTTGTTGGGCAAAAATATTCTGCGGCGACAACTGCGCGAAAAATCGCAACTCTTCGTTCATTCCACAAATGGATGGAGAAGCGCGGATTGACATCGACGAATCCGATGACGCTCATTCGAACTCCCAAGCAAGCACGCAGACTTCCTAAGGCGATCACCGTTGATCAAATTGAAAAACTCTTGGCGGCTCCAAGTGAATCGGACATGCTCGGTTCGAGAGATCGCGCGATTCTCGAAACGCTCTATTCCACTGGCATCCGAGTCAGCGAAGTGGTTGCGATCAATCGTGGCGATCTCGATGTGGAAGGAAGTCAATTGAAGGTGAAAGGAAAAGGTCGCAGAGAACGCGCCGTTCCCGTTGGATCGCATGCGCTGGCAGCGGTCTGTCGATACATCCTTCGAGCAGAAGCAGATAAAGTTCCCATGACTGCTGCAAGCCCACTCTTTGTGAATAAGTTGGGATCGCGTTTGTCGAGCCGATCGGTTCGTCGTAAGGTCTCAAAATATTTGAAGATCGCCGGGCTTGATCCTGACATTTCGCCGCACACAATTCGCCATTCATTTGCGACGCATCTACTTGATAACGGAGCTGACTTGCGCGCCGTGCAGGAATTGCTTGGTCATCAATCGCTTTCAAGCACTCAGGTCTATACCCATCTCACCACTGCACGAATGCGCGAGGCATATGACCGCGCGCATCCGCGAGCAGAAGCGTCATAAGAAAACATCGTGCAAAGAAAAGAGAAGATTGAATCAGCGGTGCCTGCGGCATGGTCATTGCGCAGGGGTGATTGCCTCGACGTCCTTGCCGACGTGGAGACGTCCTCGATTGATTTGGTTTATCTCGATCCTCCATTCAATTCTGGGCTTCGCAGGCAAGGACGCAAGGGACTGACTTTCGATGATCGCTTCGTGGATGTTTCTGCATATCGAGAATTTATTGGGCCGAGATTGGTCCAAGCACACCGTGTCCTGCGTTCGACTGGTTCGATTTTGGTGCACGTTGATTGGCGCACCAGTCATCACGTGCGATTTCTGCTTGATGAGATTTTCGGCGCCGAAAGTTTTGTGAATCACCTTGTATGGTCTTACGGACTCGGCGGTTCTGGACCTCGATCATTTGCGCGCAAGCATGACGATATTTTCTTGTACGGCCGAGGGCCAGACTATTGGTTCGAGCCGCCGCTCGTTCCAGCGACGAGCGTTCGTCTGCGTGGTCGGATGAAAAAGGCAACGGATGTCATCGACATTCCATCGATCAACAATATGGCGATCGAGCGATCGGGTTGGCCGACGCAAAAACCAATCGCGCTCTTGAAAATGTTGGTCAATGCGTGTTGTCCGCCAGCCGGCACGGTGCTTGATCCAACTTGTGGAAGTGGAACCACACTCGTGGCAGCGATCGAATCTGGTCGTCGAGCAATTGGAATTGATCTATCCGATGAGGCGCTTGGAATTGCGCAAAAAAGGCTTGAAAGAGCATGCTTAGATTCGGATATCAAACATCCCACACAACGATCTTCTCGAGTTCGGCGGTCGCAGCCTCGAGGGTCTTCGCCGTTGGCCCAGTCAGCGTGACATGTCCTAATTTGCGTCCAGTGCGCGCGCCTTTGCCATACAAGTGAAGTTTCGCACCTGAAATTTCCATGATGCGAGAAGTGATTGGTGCACGCCCGACCAAATTGATCATGACGCTCGATCCTTTGCATTCAGTTGATCCAAGTGGCATTGAGCCGACTGCGCGCAAATGATTTTCGAATTGGCTCGTGACTGCGCCGTCAATTGTCCAGTGTCCAGAATTATGAACGCGTGGGGCCATTTCATTGGCAACGAGTCCCGAAGGCGTCACGAAAAATTCAACAGCGATCACTCCGACATAGTCGAGCGATTCCAGAAGCGCGCGTACATATTTTTGCGCAGCATCGGCAAGTTGTCCATCTCGATCGCAAGGTGCAGGTGCTTGACTCTTCCAGAGAATTCCATGGCGATGTTCATTCTGAGTCAATTGATAAAAAGCGATGACTGATCCATGGCCAGGGGCACGTGCGCGGACGGCGATCATGGAAACCTCTGCAGAAAAATCTACGAAAGACTCAAGAATGCAGGGCACTCTGCCAAGTTCGTTCCATGCAGTTCGCACGGTTACAGCATCATCGCCATTTGTGCGCAAAACGCGTTGACCTTTACCGTCATATCCGAGCCGTCGAGTTTTGAGAACCGCAGGAAGAGGAACTTTGCGCACAGCGGCGTCGATTTCGTTCGCCGACGAAATCCCAATGAAGTTTTGGACTGGTATCGCCAAATCTCGAAAAGTCGTCTTTTCTGCGATGCGATCTTGCGCAATCGCCAGCGCGCGTGCAGTCGGAGCAAGTACCAATCGCTCCGAGAGCCACTGCGCAGTTTCGGCGGGAACATTTTCGAATTCGTATGTCGCAAATGAAAGATCTTGAGCGAATCGTTCAAGACCATCCAAGTCGTCATAAGGAGCGCGAATAATTTCTCCCAGTCGCGCGGCAGGGCAATCAGCAGCGGGCTCTAGAAAGCGAAATTGAAATCCAAGAGGTAACCCAGCCAAGCCAAGCATCCGCCCAAGTTGTCCTCCGCCCACGACGCCGATTTTCACCAGGTTTTCTTTCGTGTTGATTTGCGTGCAGTGGATTTAGCTTTAGCAGGTTTGGCCTTCGATGGTTTGGCGGGATCCGAATTCGCAAGAACTTCCTTGGTTTGTCGCGATCGCCATGCTTCTAGTGAACGGCGAATTCCTGGACGGCTTCCGGCAAGAATCGCTGCAGCCAAGAGTGCTGAGTTGATCGCACCCGCACGACCGATTGCAAGAGTCGCAACGGGAATACCTGCAGGCATCTGCACGATCGAGAGCAGCGAATCTAATCCGTGGAGTGTTTTGCTTTCAACCGGCACACCCAAAACGGGAAGGCATGTGCGACTCGCAGTCATCCCAGGCAAGTGAGCCGCGCCACCAGCTCCAGCGATAATGACTTCGATCCCCCGACCTCGGGCTCGATCCGCATATTGAAAGAGTTGCGTTGGCGTTCGATGCGCGCTGACAACGCGTTGTTCAAATGGAACACGCAGCGCATCAAGCGTTTCGCACGCATGGCGCATTGTTTCCCAATCACTTCGAGAGCCCATGATGACACCGACGAGCGGTCTTTGCGTTGCCATAAAGCGATACTACAGAAGGATTGATTCAAGCTTCCATTCGATGGTTTCGCTTTGTCCTGGCGAAGATTTGCTCCAAACTTGTATTTCAGCGTCGTCGACGTCGGGAGAATCCAGCAAGTCCGATGAGCGCAAGTGCACTTGGGGCAGGAATCGTGGCTATCGACATGTTATCGATAGTTGGATATGCAAATCCAAATGAGAACGGCAGCGAGAGCGTGATGCTGGTTATGGCCGCACCGGTCGAATAAAATCCAAGAAATGCTGAACTTGAGTTCACATAACCGGTGTGCACAGTCCCATCACTTATGGTGATTTTCACTATGTTTCCAACTACGCTGAAAT
>CAJCCX010000120.1 GCA_903961015.1 uncultured bacterium | reverse complement strand
GTTTGCCACATCACTCGGACTCGCCTTGAAAAGGTTCAGCGGGATAGCGGTGAAAGGTGACGCGCTGCGTTGCATTGCAGTTGAAAGACTATCACGCACAAGCCCACGCACGTTTCTAAATTGAGAAACATTTACAAAGAGGTTCTCACGCTCTGATGCAAGCGCCTTCGTACCGCCGTACATTTGTCGTGCATGACAGGATTTGAAATTGTCATTCTTGTGTCGCTCATTTGCGTGATGGCTGCGCTCTATGCCAGCGTTGGTCACGGTGGCGCATCGGGATATCTGGCAATCATGGCATTGCTTGGAGTCAGCGCCGCGCTGATGCGACCTTCCGCTTTGATATTGAATGTTCTTGTTGCCGCTCTTGCCACAACCATGTTTGTTCGCGCAGGATTTTTTCGCTGGCAATTGTTATGGCCATTCCTGATCACTTCGATTCCTTGCGCATTTCTTGCTGGCGCATACTCGATCAACGAGCCAACATTCAAACGACTTGTTGCTGCGACACTTCTCATCGCCGCAGTACGAATGTTCATGCCGCAACGAGACGCAGTCATTCGACCACTGCCCATTCCACTGGCGGCAGTCATCGGAGGTTTGATCGGCGTCCTCTCTGGATTGGTGGGAATTGGCGGTGGAATTCTGCTCACGCCGCTGATGATTCTGTGCAGATGGGCCACGCCGCGCGAGGCTGCTGCAGTTTCTGCTCCATTCATATTGCTCAATTCGCTTGCGGGACTTGGCGGGCTTCTATCTATAGGCCTCGTGGTCGAACCCTGGCTCTGGTGGGCATCCGCTGGCGCCATCGTTGGCGGATTGATTGGTTCTCGCTGGAGTATTCGCAGTGGATCACAATTGTGGCTCCGCAGAGCGCTTGGAATCGTGCTGCTCGTTGCCGCATTCAAATTTGTTATCACTGCCTAAGTTGGCTGCTGCGCGAACTCTTCGCATGCAATTCTTTAAGTCACCTTTGATCCACGCGCAGAATCCCTGTGGTCAAGATACGCGCGCGAAGTCCGCCTCGATCTTTTAGGAAATCTTCTGCGCCAGGCCCAAATGCTTCGTTCATCCATAAGCATGGGCTGCATTCGGCGACACCTTCAAAGCGAATCCCTTGCACCTCGAATCGCTCAGCAACAAGTGTGTTCAAATCAATTCCGCTCGTGATGACATTGCGCCGAAGCACCCCAGCAGACTTTCCGACAACTTTGAATTGCTCGCAGAGATCTTGGAAGACTTCTGCTGAAAAGAACGTGACTTGCCCTTGATAGTTTTTCTTGTATCCAAAGAAACGGTCTCCACTCAGACCTTCGCCCGCGACGCATTCAACTTCATCAACTGAAACTGTCGGATGTGTTCCCGCCGCTTTCCCATGATGCCCAAAAAAATTATGCCCAGGCGAGATATGGATTTCCCGCACCATGAAGGAGGTCGAGCATGCACTTTGGTTCTTTTCGGCAGATTTCATAAATGATCGATTTGGTTGAAATCAGAATATCACGCTATGACCTATTCGAGATACGCCTGCAAGAGTGAAAATCCCTGGCTGAACCAAAGCCATCCCCAATTTGCATAAGAAACCCATAAAGAGTCGATCAATTACAGCCAGCCAATCTATCACGGTTCTGCCAGTTTTTACTTCGGATCATTTGTATGCAACTCCTCAAGGATATTCGCCGCATGCTTCGCCCATGCACGCTTCTCGCAACCGCATCGTCATTTATCTTTCTTTCATCGTGTGCGAATGACCCAAGCCCAGTTCGATCGAGTCAGCCTGCTCGACTCACAGCATCGCCCGCGCAACTCGCTGTCGAAACTCCTCAATCGCCGACCCCGATTCCAAGTCCTGCGAAGACTCTCGCAGCGGATCTGCCCATCACGCCGAAACCGATTCCGCCAAAGCCGCTTCCGATTCCACCGACCACGGAACCCGAAGTTGCAATTCGAATTGAAACGCTTGCGCTCAATCAGGTGGTCATCATCAATCACGCTGCGGGCCGACTGCAAATTGCTCCTGAGCATCCTTCGGCGAACGAACAAAATTGGACTGCAAACGCACCCATCGAGATTCGCGTGCAAGGTGATGGTTGGCGTGTGACTTCGGCACATAAAGCTGGAACACCCTCTATAACCCGCGAATTTCCAGCAGGCGAATTGACTATTGAGTCTCTCAAAAGCGATTCGCGTCCCATTCAGTGGAATCAGAAGGAGTGGCCAGGAAAACTTCGCGTTGTTCGTACTCCAAACAATTTGGACTTAGTGATGGATGTCAAGATGGACTCCTATCTTCCTGGAGTCATCGCGAAGGAACTTTATCCATCGTGGTGCGATGCGGCCTATCACGCACAAGCGATCGCTGCGCGAAGTTTCGCAGTCGTTGAAGAGGCGCGCTGGGAAGGCCGACGACACTATGACATGGTTGCGGGACAGCAAAGCCAAGCATGGATCGGCGCAACTGAAAACCGCAAAGCACTCTCTGCAGTTCGTGATACGCGAGGTCAAGTCTTGGTGCACGATGGGTTGGTTGTTCCGGCGTACTACTCGAGTGCGTGCGGTGGTCGACCTGCAAATGCGCTGGGCGTGCTCACTGACAATCCATTTCACAACATCGATTGTGTCTCGACAGGAAATGTCTCTGCTCGTCGCACTTCATGCTGTGAAACAACTTCGGTTGCGACATGGAAAGCGTCTATCGCGCTGACGAAAGTCCAGACTCGTCTGCAAGCGTGGGGGAGTGCAAATGGCCGCGCAGACTTGGCTTCACTCCAACTCCCGACAAGTATCGAGGTCGTAGATAAAAACGCGGCAGGTCGTCCCGAGCAGTTTCGCATTCAGACTCGCAAGGGCGGCTCGGTCCTCATCGAGTCAGAAGATTTTCGTCGAGCAATCAATGCCGCAGGAGACTCAAAGTCCAGCATGCGTTCTTGCGATTGTTTCATTCGAATTGCAGGTGGAAATGCAGAGTTTTCTGGGCGCGGATTTGGCCATGGCGTGGGGCTTTGCCAACACGGTGCGCAGGAGATGGGTCGCAAAGGCAGCACCTATCAAGAGATTCTTGCCCGTTACTATCCTCAATCAATGATCGTGCAGGCTTGGAAATAATCTGTGTTTACAGGACTTGTCCAATCCGTCGGCACAATCGCTCATCACAAAGCGACCGCAAGTGGAATGCACATGGTCATCCAATGTGGCGATATGGCGTCGCGACTTCGCCGTGGTGATTCGGTCAGCGTTCACGGCGTGTGTTTGACTGCAGTCGAAATTCACTCGGGTCAATTCGAGGTTGATGTCATTCCTCAAACTCTTTCGATGACAACACTCGGTGCAATGTCCGATGGGGATTCAGTCAATCTCGAACCTGCACTGCGCATGGGAGATCCGATGGGGGGTCATATCGTGCAGGGCCATGTCGATTCAATCGGCGAAATTTCTCTCGTTGATCGGACGGATGGCCAGTGGCGCATTCGAGTGAAGTCACTTCGCAACGATCAGGATTCTCTGGCACTCATCACCGCGCAAGGTTCAATCACCTTAAACGGAGTTTCACTGACGATTGCACATTGCACTGCAGATTGGTTTGAAGTCGCGCTGATTCCAGAGACTCTTGCACGCACGACTCTTGGCAAAGCGGTGGCTGGAGATCGCGTCAACATAGAAATTGATTCGGTTGCACGGATGATTGATCAAGCAGTTCGTCGACACCTTGACGCGCGATAGTCCTCCACGCTGCAGTCAGTTCAAATCCCAGTCCAACTCGTACAAAGTAAAGTCAGGTCATCAATCTGTGGAAAGTCGTCCGATTCTTCGTCGAGTCGCTTGTTGATGTTCTCGATGAATTCTTGCGAACTTTCGACTGAGGCGAATTCATTGAAGACATCTAAGTATCTATGGTTGGGTAATCGTGGCGCAGAAGGATCGTGGCCCAACTCTGGGAATGCCTGCTCGAATCCGTCGGTATAAAAAAGCAACTTGTCGCCTGCAGAAAGAGTGATCACCTGTTCGGTGAAAGTTTCGTCTTCGAATACTCCCAGAAGTCCGCCAACAGTTGGAATCGCTTCGCATAATCCTCCGCGAGAGATCCGCATCATCGGAAGATGCCCAGCACTTGCAACGGTGAGTTGTCGATTGCGTGTGTCGATGACCGCATAAATTGCAGTTGCGAAGCGCGTCGTTCGCCCAGCGCGAGTCATCATGTCTGCATTCACCTGAGTCAGAGCCTCGCTTGGCGAAAGAATGCGATAAGAATTTCCATTGATCTCTTTGGTTGGGAGACTTCGAGAAATGACCAATGTCAGCAGCGCCGCAGGTACACCATGGCCAACCGCATCCGTCACAAAGAGTCCAAGATGATGCTCGTCCAAACGCATGACGTTATAGATATCCCCTGAGACATAAGCGGCAGGTCGCCACAGAGCGGCGGATGCAATTCCGCCTATCGAAGGCAATATGCGTGGCAGGAATTCTCGCTGAACGCTGGCTGCCAATTGTAATTCTTCTTGAATATTGTCGATCTGGTTGCGCAATCCACCAGAAAAATTTATCGCTGATGCCGTGTCAAGTTGCAGTCGTCGAATCTCTCGTTGTCGCGCGATGAGTGCGGACAAAGCTGTCGCTAAATGTTCTGGTCCAAGTTGCGGGTCAAGCACAAAAGAAATTCCGGCTGGCGCATCATGATTCTCACCAAATTCTGCGCAAAGAGCGACGACAGGAATCATCGAAGAGATCGCCTCTTCGATTGCAGGCGACTGCATGTTTTCAACCGTTGGAGCGCCGACCACTACCAATGCTTGCACCTCTCGGACAGCCATTGCAATCGAAACAGGATCGCGCTCGTTCATAACCCGAGCGTCAAAATCGAATCGTTCAGAGAGCACCCGCGCAACGGTTTCGTGCGTGTCCCCAGGCTGAAGTGATATGACCGCAATTTGTGGTTGCAGAGTTCGCCGAGATTGATGTTGTGATGGAATTGCCAAGAGAACCAAATGGTAATGAATCGCTAGTATTTTGGGTGCATGGCAAACAAACTCTCATCCGCTGAAATCACTGCAAAAATGTTATGCGTCCCACAATGGTCTCGTTCTGGAGATTTGATTGAGCGAACCTTTGCTTTTTCAGATTTCATCGCATCAATGCGATTTGTCAATCAGATGGCAATTGAAGCAGAACGCACCCAGCATCACCCTGACATCCTCGTCAAATACAACAAGGTCACGCTTGGATATTCAACACACGATGCTGGTGGATTGACGGTCAAAGATTTCGATGGTGCGATCGCTGCCGATGCGGCGTGCGGAATCTGAACAAGAACTTTACTTCGTGTCTGTCGTGCCGCGCAACAACTCTTGTCGAACATAAGTCGCTCTGACTTCTCGATCAGCTTCTTCGCTTTCGAGTGAACGAGGATCGATCAGAGAAAGATGCGCTGGTTGCACTTGCAGAAGCAAGCGCTGAATAGTCGTCAGTTCAATCGGCAGAAGCCCCATCACCACACCGAAGCGCATACGACTGAGATCCTTGGTCGCCGCATCGGCAGTCAACAATCGCGCTGCACTCAAATTTGCATGCGCCCGAAAGACGATATCTTCGATTCGGCTTCGATAGCGGGCAAGAGCCGCGGTGCGGGCTTCGCGCTCGTACCCGATCAAGCGAGGAAGCACGATGCCATTGAATTCTTCAAGCAGCGCATCTTCGGTTGCTCCAAGAGTTGTTTGGTTCGAAAACTGAAAGAAATCTCCGATCGATTCCGAGCCTTCGCCGTAATAACCGCGCACCGCAAGATGCAATTCTTTTGCCGCGCGTTTGATTCGATCCGTTTCCTTCATAATCTGCGCGCCTGGAAGATGGAGCATCGCACTCATGCGAATGCCACACCCAACATTTGTCGGGCAGGCAGTTAAATATCCCCATCGAGGATGAAATGAAAAATTGGTGCAATTCGCCAGCGCATTTTCGAGTGCGAATGCCGCCTTGAATGCATCGGACAATCGAGACCCTGCGCAAAGAAATTGAATGCGCAGATGATCTTCTTCATTGACCATGATGCTTGAATGCTCGTCGTTGGAAAGAGCGAGGGCACGCGGTCCGTCGCTATTGGCAAAGTGACGCGAGACAAGGTGCCTTTCAGAAAGCAGAATGCGATCACGCGATGGCGCGGATTGCAATTCGATCCACCGCATTCCCTGATCGTGATCGGTTCCATTGCAAGACTGATCAACTGCGCGGCGAACAACGCGCATGATTTCTTGTCGTACTGGATTGCTCGCTCGACTGATGAAGGGAAATCCAGAAATGTTGCGTGCCAAACGCACACGACTTGTCACGACGACATCGGAATCTGGTCCGACTTGGGACATTGCAGCAGAGAAGGGCTGGCTCATGGCGACGGAGAATCCAATGCCTTCAGTTCGTCTCGCAATTTCGCAGCACGCTCGTATTGTTCCGCAGCGACTGCGGCTTCAAGATCACGCATCATCTTGACGCGCAAGTTCTGCACACGTTCGATTTCCGCTCCACCCACTGGGCTTCTTCCCAAATGATGTGTCGCGCCATCTTGCGCACTCTCGATAACTTTTTCGATCATCGGCATGAACGCGTCATAGCACGCAGGGCATCCCAGCGTCGCGGACTTTCGAAAGATCGTGAAAGTCAAACCGCACGCAGCACACTTTGCAGATCGTTCTTTGCTCTTGGCGGCTTCAACTTTCGCAACCGATCCAAGCTTTGGGAAAATATCTGCGAGAGGTTGTTCAGCTGGCAGCGGATATCCAGCAGCGATGGCATGTTCTGCGCACAGGTGAACTTCTTTCGAATCGCCGCCTTTGATGACGATTTCGTGCACGACTGCGGGCTTATCGCAATGATCGCAGTTCATTTCTGAACCACCACTCTGCGAATCTCCGCAAGTTGCCCCAAGAGAGCAGGCATGCGATCAAGAAGTTGAATCGTCGATCGATCACTCAGCGAAGCCGCAGGATCTGGATGACACTCAAGAAAAATTGCATCAACACCAGCCGCAACAGCAGCGCGCGCAAGCAGCGGTGCATGATGAGGATTGCCGCCACTTGTCTCGCCTTCTCCAGGTTTTTGTGTCGAATGAGTTGCATCAAAGCAAACGGGAACACCCATCTGCATCATGTCGCCGACACCCGCAAAGTCATTCACAAGTCTGTGATATCCAAAGAATGTGCCGCGTTCAGTCAACATGATTTGTTTCGCACCACTCTCACGCAATTTGCCGATCGCTCCAGCCATTTCGGCGGGAGCCATAAATTGTCCCTTCTTTACATTCACTGCTCGGCCAGTCGCCGCAGCTGCTGCGAGCAAGTCGGTTTGCCGCGCAAGGAATGCGGGAATTTGCAAGATGTCGACAGCCTGCGCGGCCCGCGCTGCTTGTTGTGGTTCGTGAATGTCGGTCGTGACAGGCACGCCCAAAGCAGACTTCAATTTCGCCAGCATGTCGCATCCGCGTTCCAATCCAGGTCCGCGCGCGCTCTTGATGCTCGAACGATTCGCTTTATCGAAGCTTGCTTTGAAGACAAATGAAAGTCCATGCTTTGCGCAGGCATCACGCATCGTTTCGCCGATGCGCATGTTGATTGCATCGCTTTCCAAGATGCATGGACCGGCAATAATCAGCAGGGGACCATAGGTGCCTGGTCCCAAATTCGATGGTGCCTGTGAAAAAAACAAGTTGATGTCAAGCGCCATTTTTAGAATTTTCCATTCAAAATAATCGTCATATTGATTGGCATGGCATCCTATTTTATCCGATAGTTCAATTGAAGGTGCGCACATTCCGTGCGTCTTCAGGAGGCCTAGGAATGAGCGATTCAAATCAAGACAAATTCCCTTCAGAAAAATTCCCAGAAGATTGGCAAGGCTTTACCGAAATGGTCGAGCGCTTGCTGAAGGGTTGGTATCAACAAAAGCCAGTCGAAATCATTTCACCACTCAATTTGACAATTGATGGCAAGGCCTTGGGCCTCGAGAATCTCTTTCGCATGGTCCAGCAGGATCCCCAGCGCGGCCACGCGTTTGTGCGAAGTTATTTCGAGAGAATCTTCGAGGGCGATTCGGTCGGCGCAAGCTTGATTCCATTCGCCGTCGCGCGACATCGAATCATGCCTCGCATTCAGCCCGAGTCGATCTTCGAAGGCGTCGATCGTCAATCGATCGCTCATTTGCCGTGGGTCAATGGAACGGTGATCGTCTTTGTGCTCGACATGCCCGATATGACCGTCAGCGTTTCCACAGAGCAAATGATTCGGTGGGGGATTGGTCCCGAGGACCTCGAAGAAATTGCCCGGCAGAATCTTGGTTCATACGCACCCGATTTGCAAGTGCAAGTCATCGCAAGTCACGACGGAGGGCGCGCTGCGCTCTTGTCTTTGAAAGATGGATATGACGCAGCTCGACTTCTTCTGTCGAAGTTGCATGAACGGCTCGCAAAAGAATTGCGTGGCGATTTCTATGTCGCAACGCCTGCGCGCGATGTCTTCATAGCACTTTCGTATGGTCCAGATCCATTTCTTGACCGTATTCGTGCCAGAATTACCCGCGATTATTCCCGCTTGCCTTATCCGATCACGAGCGATTTGTTCATCGTGACCCGAGATGGTGTTGCGGGGACTTCCAAAGCTGCGTAGTAACCTCCACTGATATGAAGGTCGAACCAATCCTCGCCGAACTCAATCGTCAGCGCAATGATCTTTCCAAGGATCCCACCGATATCGAGTGGTTTGCATTGCATCACGCATTCTGTTTCATCTCCTATCACATGGCTGACTTTCAGAAATATCTCGATGAAGTCGTGAAGCCTGGCGATCCGAAGCCGGAGTAGGCGTCGCAATCAAACACATCGGCAAATGTCTCCCGCTGTTCATGCAGCCGACTTTTCGTACGATGAGTTGATGCGAACAACTTTTCTTGCAGGCATCATCATTCCAGCACTTGGATTTTTCGGATGCGTGCCGCACAGAATGGGGCAAAGCGATGCGTCGTCAAGTACTGAGCAGCGCACGTACATGGAGCAACAGGTCAAGTTCGATCAACTGCGGGCCGAATTGGCACCGCTCGTTCGGCAGATTTCCGTGGTCTTGCCGTTGGATTGCAATACTGCGCTCGGGCAGATTTCCGATGTGCAGACACGTGAAACATTGCTTGACATCGCGGCGGGCGCAGGAATTTTTGCCGCAATGCAAATGTCAGCTCCAGATCCGCGGGTTGGATTGACTAACCTGTTGATTACTGGCGAGTCGATTCGAAATGCACTTGCAAGTGCTGCCGATTCTGGACCCTATCCCTCGCTTCGGCCGATGATCGCAACACTCGATGTAATCGAAGCAGACTTGTTCATCCTTGGAGATAAGTGGCTGACGCCCGAGGTGATCTCAGAGGTCCGTTCGGTTACCACCCGATCGGAGTCAATTGACAAGACGCCATTGGCAGCATTGCTGACAGTGAATGAAATGCTTGCGACACGATTCAAAATGCCAAAGAGCATTCAGATCGATTCTTCATTTGTTCAGTTTGACGACAACGGTGTGCTGGAGCGCGGCCTGGGCGAAATCCATGCGGTGCGACTTGCCGCGCAAGAAGGTGGAGCTGTTTTCGCGCAGTTGCCTCTGGCGATGGAGTTTCGTTTGCGGCGCGCGCTCGTCGCGACGCTCAATGATCCTTCCTTTCAGAAAATCCAAGCGGAATTCTCCTCCATGTCTGTGCAGATGAATGATTTGAAAGAACTTCAAGCACTGCAAGGTTTGCAGCACCTCAAGTCACTGGAAGAGTTGAAAATGCTTGATTCAATGAAGAATCTCGAAGACTTGAAGAATCTCGACGCTTTGAAGAATCTCGAATCGCTGAAGGGTCTCGATGCGCTCAAGAACTTGGAAGCACTGAAGAATCTTGAAATGGTGAAGGAACTTCAGAATCTTCGTTCGCTGAAAGGACTCGAGAGTCTTGCGGAATTCAGATGGATTGCGTCAGTGGCAGTTCTATTAGGTCTCATCGCTCAAGCATTGATCTTGGCCTGGGCTGCCCGCCGATTTGCGGCGAAGTGATCAAGTTGGAAAGTGGCGGGGGATGAATTCCTGTTTGTCGATTTTCTATTCCTAATTTTCTTGGCAAGGTCCCCAAGCCCCAAGCATTATCGCAAGATCTGTGCCGCCGATGGATCCATCAGCGTTGAGGTCGATCGCTGGTGGCGCGTTTGGACCCCACGCTGCCAACAGCATTCCCATGTCCGCGCCATTGACGTTATGGTCGAGATTGAAATCACCAGGGCAGGCGATGATCGGATTTTCACATTCATCCAATTGACCATTGCGATTGATATCCGCTCCCAGCCCTGCCGCAATCTCGCACGTGTCCAGCAATCCGTTGGCATTGCAATCCGCACTCGTGCTGGCGACGTACTCCAGTGTCGCCTCGACCCACGACCCTTGTGGGCATGCATTTGGATCGACTGCGATAGACCCTTCAAATCTCAAGATGACCGATCCATTTGGCAAGATTCCGCCGTTGAACAAGTTCATAGGAACAGTAACCAATCCCTCGCGCACAGTGCATTGAGTGCCAGAACCTGTGTTTCCCAAAAGAACTTGCGTATAGACCGTGTCGATCTTGACGGTGAGTGTCTCGAATGGGCTATCGAAATCTCCTCGCGCGAGCACACGAAGCTGAACATCAGTTGATGCTTGGGCAACATTTGGAATGGTCCACAACTTGGGTGATCCCGCACCGATTGGTCCCATTTGTGTGGATGTGAAGTCCAGAACTTGCGATTTCTCGCATGTGTCTGCAAGCCCGTTGTCATTGCAATCTTCCAGCAATCCAGCCGTGATTTCGCACGCATCATGAATGCCGTTGCCATTGCAATCATTGCCAGCCATTTCCGTTGCGTCTGGAATGCCATTGGCATCACAATCAATGATTTGGATTGCGATGGTGTGGCTTCCACCTCCCGCGATTTGCGAGCAAGCCCCAAGGTCGCTTTGGATATTGCATTGACCCTCAGAGTTGCGGCCCCACGCGCGCACGATCCCACTTTGCTGGATTGCGATGGTGTGGTAAACACCTCCCGCGATTTGCGTGCAAACCCCAAGGTCGCTTGGGATATTGCATTGGCCGTTATTGTTGTCTCCCCACGCGCGTACGATCCCACTTTGCTGGATTGCGATGGAGTGGTATGCACCCCCCGCGATTTGCGTGCAAGCCCCAAGGTCGCTTGGGACATTGCATTGGCCGTAATCGTTATATCCCCACGCGCGCACAAACCCACTTTGCTGGATTGCGATGGTGTGGTATGCACCTCCCGCGATTTGCGTGCAAACCCCAAGGTCGCTTGGGATATCGCATTGGCCTAGCTCGTTGTCTCCCCACGCGCGCACGGGTCCACCTTGCAAACAATCTGTGATTCCATCGCCATCATTATCTGAGTCTGTAACGCCGCAACCGCAGATACCAGGAGCGATCTTGTTTGCATCAAGCGGACAACCATCCGTCGCATCATCCGTGCCGTCGCCGTCGTCATCGGTGTCCGCATTGTTGCCTTGACCGTCGCCGTCGGTATCAGCCGACTCTGCCGCATC
>CAJCCX010000119.1 GCA_903961015.1 uncultured bacterium | reverse complement strand
AGCGCGTACTGCCGAAACTGCCGCGGCGAGTGATTGCTGCCAACTTTCAACATCTTCTCCAGCACCACTCACATCGCCTGCATCAAAGAGAGCGTGCGTTGTTGGCGCGGGCAAATTTGCGCATGCCGTTCGCAATGCTGCGGGACCATCCACCGCACCTGGACGACCAAAGTTGGCTCGAACGCCCGCATCAGTTGGATAGCCAATGACAACAATTGGACACTTCCGTCCGCGCGCGCGTGGAGCAGCATCCCATGGACGGATCACTTGATGCCAACGTTGTGCCGCTGGATCTGATCCATCATCTCGTCCTCGCCATACCCATGTCATGACGGATGATCCTACGATGATCTTCTATGGCACGACGAGCACAAATCAAATCTCGGAAAATCACTGCGGAAGATGTTCGGAAACTTGTTGTTCCATCCGACCCTCAAATCGACGGCAATGGAGAGCGCATCGCATTCGTGCACAAAGTTGCGGATGAGCCAAGCACCTATTGCACGGAAATTTGGATCGCATCTGCAGATGGAGTGACGAAATCGCGGCGATTGACAGCGGGCCCGCGCGATCGTTCCCCACGCTGGTCGCCGGATGGGACTTCAATTGCATTTGTTCGTGAGGCAGAACGAGGAAATCCGCAAATTATGTTGGCAGCGATGCGCGGAATGAAACTGGCCGCGCCCAAGAAATTGACGAAACTTCTTGATGGGTCGATCGGAAACTTTCGATTTTCTCCAAATGGAGACGAGATTGCATTTGCATATCGCCAGACTCTCGCCGAGAGAACTGCCGCTGCTGCCAAAGCGCGCACTGCAAGTGGGCGAAGCACCCCACCGCTCGTGATTGATGATCCGTGGTACAGACTCGACGGCGATGGCGTCTTCGGATCGGCTCGCTTTCGATTGCATATCTTGAATATCCGCACGCGCCGCATTCGAGAGCTTGCACTGGGCGATACTCTTGGAACGTTTTCCTTCGATTGGTCACCAGACGGAAAAACAATTGCTGCGACGGTCAATCGTTCTCCTCGCGCGCTCTTCGAACCTTGGAAGATGGAAATCGTGATCGCAGATGTGCGAACTGGAAAAATCAAGGCACTTGATGGACTTTCTGATGGACCCAAAAGTTCTGTGACGTGGAGCCCTGATGGAACAATGGTTGCATACGCAGGCAGAATTGGCCGAACAGAAATGTATGCAACCGAAAATCTCGGATTATTCGTACACGACCTCCGAACGAAAATCACCAGAAATCTGCTTCGTTCAAGCGATTTTTGCTTAATGAGTGCGACACTCTCGGACTCCGTCGATACATCCTTTGCTTCATGGATTCAATGGATGCCCGGCGGGGACTCATTGCTGATGCGAATTGGATGGCACGGCTCTGGCCATATTGCCAGTGCAAGTCTCGGCGGCAACTTTATAGCTCTGCATACACCAACTGGCGCCGAACATCTTCCTTGCACACTTTCTCGTGATGGCGCACGTATTGCGCTCATTCGTTCTGCGCCAACTGAACCGCCAGAAGTTTGTGTTGCAGATATCACTGGCAGAGAATTTCCAGTTCGCCAAGTCACGCGTCTCAACAGTGCGCTCTGCGATGAACTCGATCTTGCACTGCCCGAAGAATCGTGGATCAAAGCAAAGGATGGAGTCGCTGTTCACTATTGGACGATGCGTCCGCCAAAGTCGGCGCGAGCCGGACGAAAAACTCCAGGCGTACTCGAAGTGCATGGAGGACCACACGCTCAATATGGATGGGCGTTCTTTCACGAATTTCAGTTGCTCGCGGCGGAGGGATACACCGTTGTGTATGGAAATCCTCGTGGATCAAAGGGATATGGGCGCGCATTCTGCCAAGCAATTCAAGGCACGTGGGGCGGGAAGGATTGGATGGATATTCAAGCGATCACACGTGCGATGCGCAATGATCGTGGAATCGACAATGCGCGCATCGGAATCATGGGTGGTTCATACGGCGGCTTCATGACTCTGTGGGCGGTTGGACATTCGAGCGAATACTGCGGAGCGATCAGCGATCGATGCGTTTCGAACATCGTCAGTCACTCTGGTAATTCAGATTTTCCAGATATTCCTGGCGTGTATTGGACCGGCTCTGCCTATTCGGATCCCAAGCATCTTTGGAAATCCAGTCCTATCGCAAGTTTTTCAAAAGCGCGCACGCCAATGTTGCTCATTCACAGCGAAGGCGATCTTCGATGCAACATCGAACAATCAGAGCAAGTGCATGCAGCACTTGCGGTTCAAAATGTTCCAGTTCGCTTTGTGAAATATCCCCGCGAGACAAGTCATGGAATGAGTCGAGCTGGACCGCCAGATCTTCGAATGCACCGCCTTGGAGAAATCCTTGCGTGGTGGAAGAAGATTTTTTAGCGGTAAATGGGCTCAAATGTGGTTCGCGCTGATTTTGGCAGCGGACTGATTTGCCCCCGGGCTCAAACAAATTCAGAATGGTTTATGAGAACGCCGCGGGACGCATGCCCTGGCGTTCAAACATGCTGCGCGCTGAAATCCAGCGCACCCTCCGGCGCGCGCCAAGACAACTACGCGGACTCCGGCTCGGCTTGCAAACTCGCGCAGGACATGGTCCCGACGGCGCACACGCAAATCGAAGTGCGTGCCCAGGGGGT
>CAJCCX010000118.1 GCA_903961015.1 uncultured bacterium | reverse complement strand
CATCGTCGCTTCATCGGCAGATCATCTTGTGCTTCGAGACGGGCTCTTGCGATATGTCGTCGAACCTGCCGAGCAGATATTCAGACCAAGCGTCGATGTCTTCTTCGCAAGCGTCGTGCAGGAGCGAGTTCGACCAAGTGTTGCCATTCTGTTGACTGGTATGGGCCGAGATGGTGCACAAGGAATGCGCTCGCTCCGCGATGCAGGCTGGCACACAATTGCGCAAGATCAAGCAACGAGCGTGGTCTGGGGAATGCCAGGTTCTGCTGTGGAAATGGGTGGTGTGGTGGAGATTCTTCCACTCGATCAAATTGGCGCTGCGGCGAGTCGTTGGGTCCAATCGCGCCTTTCATAATTCTGCCAACACCGACGATTACCCGTAACCTGACCGACTATGTCAGAATCATCCCAGTCTTCACTCAGTCTTTCAAATTCTCGTGTCGTTGTGTTGCTTGTTGATGATCAAGCCATGATCGGCGAAGTTGTTCGACGAATGTGCGCAAGTCATCCAGATATTGAATATCACTTTTGCTCCGATCCTATGAAAGCCGTGGAAATGGCGACCAAGTTGGAGCCCACAGTTATTCTGCAAGACTTGGTCATGCCTGGAATTGATGGGCTAGATCTCGTTCTGCAATATCGGCAGAACGAAGCGACAAAACTTGTTCCACTTATTGTGTTGTCATCGAAGGAAGAACCTGCAACAAAGGCTGAAGCGTTCGCGCGCGGCGCAAATGATTACATGGTCAAACTTCCAGACCAACTGGAAATACTTGCTCGCCTGCGATATCACTCTCGCGGATATCGCGCACTACTCGAGCGCAACGAGGCATTTCGCCAACTCAAAAACGAACTCGATCAAGCTGGAGATTATGTGCAGTCGTTGTTGCCGCCAACAATCTCTGCGCCCGACCTACATATTCGCGGCTCATTCATCCCGAGTGCTCAACTGGGCGGCGATTTCTTTGGATGGCGAGAATTATCAGATGGAAATCTTGCCGTCTTTCTGATCGATGTTTGCGGACATGGAGTTGGTCCTGCACTTCTATCGGTCAGTGTCAGTAATGCACTTCATGCTGGCGGATTTGCGGAGAGCGAACTGCTACAGCCAGCGAAAGTCATGACGCGATTGAACAACGCATTCCCTATGACCGAGCACCGAGGTATGTACTTCACTGGTTGGTATGCCGTTCTGCACCGACCAACTCTGCGACTGACATGGTCTGGCGCTGGACATCCACCCGCCATCGTGACTCGACTCAATGGTGCGTACGTTGAACTCGAATCGCTTGGAACTCCTATCGGAATCGTCCCAAACTTCGAATACGAGCAATCAACGACAACGCTGGAAAAAGGTGATCGACTCTATATATACAGCGACGGCATCGCCGAAATTCCAAAACCAGACGGAACAGTCTGGTCTTATTCCGAGTTTCTCTCCTTCGTGCAGACTGATGCATTAAAGGTCGCCGATCCAATCGCACGGTTATTGGAGTACACACGCGGGCTGCAAGGTGCAGAGCAATACACCGACGATGTTTCAATCATCGAATTGAAACTTGCATAACTTCAAGTTCGGTACCAGCTCTCTCGAACAATTGCATGCGCATTATTACAACCATCGCCCTGCTTGTTGGATCCAATCTGTTTATGACCTATGCGTGGTATGGGCACCTGAAAGATTTCAAGGATCGCCCAATCATGATTGCGATCTTGGTCGCATGGGGAGTTGCATTCTTTGAATACTGCCTGCAAGTCCCAGCGAATCGAATCGGATTTGGCTCGCTTTCACTTGGTCAATTGAAGGTCATCCAAGAAGTCATCACGATGATCATCTTTGCTGGCTTCGCAACTTGGTACATGAAGGAACGACTGACATGGGATTATCTCTATGCAACTTTATGTCTCGTTGCAGCGGCGTTCTTCATGTTTCGAAATGCTGGTGCGGCGACGCAAAGTTAGATTCTTGATTTTTATCGAACCTCTTTGGGTGGAGCAGGCACTGCGATCGAACGCGATGCCAAGACCTTTGCTTTATCGAGAAGATTGACAAGCGGCGTACGTGCGCGGGTCAATTCACTACGAATGCCAAGAAAATCTGGCCTTGCGGCTGCGACCCATGCGCCAAATTCGCCACTCTCCGCACGATTGGAGAGAAGAGAGAGTTGCACTCCAGCATCAGGGGCTTTCCAAGCAGACTGCGAAGCCAAGAAAAAAGCTTCTCCCGAACGCATTTCGACAAGAAGTTCCTCTCCCTTCAATCGAGAGAGGGGATATTCGTTGGATTTGCTGACGACAGCCGCTGATTCGCTCTGCGCTGCAAGATAAAGCGAGGCGCCATCGGCACCAATTCGAATACGTTCTTGTGGACGAGTCATCCAACGAATCTTTTCAGTCTCAACGCAGCGTGCAGATGCCACTTCCTGCGCATCAGAAAATGCTTTCGCTGCATCACCAATTCTCGCAGCCAAAGCAGGGTCGCTCGAGAGAGAAAGAAATTGATCTGCGCGCTGAATCGCTTGCCACCCAAAGCGAGACGCCTCGCGCTGCATATCAAGTCGAGGTATTGCTGCGAGAATGCGAGCAAGATCAAACATTGCGATGATCCGCTGGGCGGATTCCATTCGGCGACTGAATCTTTCCAAGCGCCGACTATCTGAGTCAAGAATCGACATCCAACCTTTCAATCGACCAAGATCTGGCGCAGTCGAATACCAATCGATTCCCCAATCGCATGGCATTGTGGCCGTTGTACAAACCGCAATAATTTCCTCTTTGTTCGCCTCAAGTTCTGCAATGGCTCTCTCGCTTGGCATCCAAGCACGCGAGCGAAAATATTCACGGATCGTTCGTGGGCAGCGCGCTTCGAAATCATTGGGAATTGCCGCGAAACAAGGAGGTAGTTCAGGTGCCACAATCACACCAGTTTGGGCGGGAGTTACTTCCTTCTGCTGAACCGCCGCGCTTGAAGACGGAGGAGTAAGAAAAACTGTCCCAAGAATCAGAATCAGAAATGTACTCATCACACAAAGATAGTCGTTCGCTTGCGACTATTCTTCTCATATGTCCAACACCGAACTCCACCGTATTTCTGGATCACTTCGATTGGGCCGTACGGATGCCGCTGGCGTGCTCTACTTTGCGAGCGCATTCGAACTTGCCCACGAAGCAATCGAAAGTTATTTCGACTCATGCGGATGCGGGCTGAAGACCCTTCTGAAATCTGGTCCATACTTACCGATTGTCCATGCAGAAGCAGATTTCAAATCTCCCCTGAGAACTGGCGAAATCTTTTTCACAGCGATCGAAACGCTCGACTGCTCTGCTCGATCAATCGCGATCTCGCTGCGACTCGTCGCATCCAACGAACAAACGATCGCAACAGTCAAAATTGTTCACGCTTGTATCGATCCAGCCACAGGGAAAGCGATCGATATTCCGCTTTCGCTGCGCAGTCTCATCAGCAAGGCAAAGTGAACTGATCTGCCGGGACAAAGACAAGATTTGGAACTGGTAGTGTCAACTTAATTTTCATTCTTCCTTGAATGATTGGATTTGGCGCCACGACATCCGACGCAAAGAGGCATGCAGTTCCTAGACCGTGATCACGATCTCCCACTCCAAGCGAACGAGCCATGCGTGCGACGAGAGCGATCGTGTACGACGTATCAACTGCTGTTGACAACACCGTATCCATTCCGTGAATGCGACCTTGCGTCACAACAGATTCCACTTCTTCAAGCGTTCCAATCAGCGAAGGCTTCACAATCTGAACCTCAACGCCTGGCGCGCCAAGAACTTCTTCGATCGGCACCCCGAGATGCAAACTTTCGTCAATGCCCATGACCATGCCCACACGCCGTGCAAGTTCGCTCAAATCCGCATGATCCTTCAGCGGTTCCTCGACATAATCAATGCGACTTGCATCGATTCTGCTCAGCAATCGCTCTGCGACTTCCAAAGACATATTGCGATTTCCATCAAGACGAATTCGAACCTCCGGATCAACGAGTTCAATAATCGTATTGATCGTTCGCAAATCATCGACAGGTTTTCCTCGGCCGATCTTGATCTTGATTGTCTGAAATCCATCAAAATAGCCAGCAGTAAAGGCTATTTTTGCCTCACGAGATCCACCCGCAAAGAAAGCATTGATTCCAAGATCGCTTTCAGGCGCAGGATCTGCGAATCCGTATCGCGGATTTGCTGCAGCGGTTTCTACGGCACATGACAATCCAAATGCCGCACTGGGGCACATCGGAGTAGTGTTATTCGCGACGGATTCGCGCAAGCTGGACAGTGATTGCTCGAGTGTTTCTCGGTGGAAACCAAGTAAAGGCGCAACTTCGCCATATCCAAATCGCTTGCCATTTTTGGCGCGGATCATAATTCCACGCCGTACAGAAATGCTTTCGGTCCCAACCCGATATGGTTTGAGAAATGGAATCTCGAAGTATGCAAGATCAACGTTCATAGATTCCAGCCAATCGAAAAAAGAATTCCGTATCCCAATGTCGCCTGGCCTGTCGCAGCAAGTTCCCGATTCAATGGTCGGCCACTCTCGCCGCGAATCACTCGAAGCATTGAAGGAAGAATCGCACAACTTGCAATCGCTGCAGTCGCACACCACCAACGACTTGACCACGCGGCGATTGCGATGGCAGTCAAACCTGCTGCAAAGATGCAGGTTATGAATTCCATTCGAGCCCACGCTGGACCAAATCGAACAGCAAGAGTTCGCTTATTCGCCAATCGATCCGTCGGTTCATCTCGGAGATTATTCACGCTGATCAAGGCGCAAGCAAGCAGTCCAACTCCGCATCCTGCAATCGCTGGTGTCCAAGACCATGCAATTGCTTGCGCTGCATATGTCCCAGCAACTGCGATCGGACCGAAAAACAAGAATGCGAAAACGTCACCGAGTCCCAAATAGGCAAGCGACCAACGGCTGCCTGTGTATGCGAAAGCCAAGATCACAGAGACCGTACCAAGAAGTGCAAACGGCCATCCACCGCGATAAACCAAGTACAGAACGCATGGAAGTACGACGATGATGATGACGATGATCGTTGCACAGAGCATCGCTCGAGCACTCACCAAACCAGCGGCGACTGCACGCACTGGGCCCATTCGCTCAGCGGTATCCGCGCCCTGGCGCGCATCAAAAAAATCATTTGCGAAATTGCATGCAATCTGAATGCCGAGCGCGCCAAGCAAAGTTGCGACAGCGCCGCCAGCATGGAAGAGACCCTCGCCATATGCAATGGATGTGCCCATCGCAACTGGCGCGACACTTGCTGAGAGTGTTCGTGGTCGCATTGCAGAAAACCAAATTCGGCTGAAGTGGATCATTGTGTTCGATTTGAGATTACGGATGACGAGTGAACTCACCAAAGTTTGGGGGACGTTTTTCCATATAGGCGTGATGGCCTTCTTGACCTTCTTCCGTCATGTAGTACAAAAGCGTTGCGTTACCAGCCAATTCCTGCAATCCAGCCTGTCCATCACAGTCCGCATTCAACGCGGCCTTGAGACAGCGAATTGCAAGTGGCGACTTGGAAAGAATCTCACGCGCCCACTTCACTGTTTCTGTTTCCAATTCAGACAATGGAACAACACAGTTGATCAATCCCATTTGTAGCGCAGCAGCAGCATCATATTGACGGCAGAGAAACCAAATTTCGCGTGCCTTCTTCTGGCCAACAATACGCGCCATATACGACGCGCCAAATCCTCCATCAAATGAACCAACCTTCGGACCAGTTTGTCCAAAGATTGCATTGTCAGCGGCGATAGTCAGATCACAAATCATGTGCAGCACATGACCGCCGCCAATTGCAAATCCCGCGACCATTGCGATGATTGGCTTGGGACATGTACGCATCTCGCGTTGCAAATCAAGCACGTTGAGACTTTGAGTCCCCTGCGCATCGGCATATCCAGCTTCTTGACGAATGCGCATATCACCTCCAGAACAGAATGCGAGCGGACCTTCACCTGTGAGAATGATCACGCCAATGTTGGGGTCGTAACGCGCAGCACGCAGCGCGCTTCGCATCGATTCAACTGTCTGCGGTCGAAAAGCATTTCGTACTTCTGGTCGGCAGATTGTGATCTTGGCGATTCCTTCAGCAGTTTCGTATCGGATATCTGTGAAGGCTTCGCCGGCGATCCATTGAATTGGATTCGGAACAGCTGGCAACATTGACTTATTCATGGTGTTGGACAATCTTGGAAGGAACTCCGAACGCGATTGAGACGAAGTTGAATCAAATATTTTGCGAGTTGATCAGGCTGTTCGATATGTGCCGCATGTCCAGCATCTGAAATGAGCGCTGTGGCAACGCCAATGCTGCGCGCACGAGTGGCAACTGCGACATAGCGCGCATCACGGTCACCAACGATCATCGAACAATCGCCAAGCCTGTGTTCGAGCGCTTCCCAACGTGATTGCGACCGCCCAGGTGAACAGCCGACAACAATCTCTGCCCAGAGCGATGCGCAATCTCCACTCGACAAAGCTTCGCGCCGACGTTGCGCGAAGGCGATGAAATCTGTGCGCAATCGAAGAGTGGAAAATAATGCCTGGCCATACCACTCATCAAGAAAAGCGTTGGCGAATTCGAGTCTGACATCATTTTCGGTTGCAACCGAGATTGTCGCCAGACGATCGGCGAGTCGAATATCAGATGCGCAACGAATATCACGCTCGCTTGCATCATCAAGTCCAGGATGCGCGCTCAGCAACGTAAACGTCGGAGCATCTGCGTGGCGCTGCGATCCTCGGCTTCCATGTTGGATCGCCATTTCCAATGCGATGCGACCACCCATCGAATATCCAATCACATCGAATCCGCTGCTCATTCGTTCATCTGCATGAATATCCGCAAGAATCTTTGATGCCAGTTCTTTCAAACCGATGGCCTGCTTTCCGTCGAGAGTGATTCGGCGCGCAACATCCAAAAGATCAAATGTCACACAGGGACTTGCAGATTCACCCTCCGCACTTTGCCAAGCAGATTGAAATGGATCCCAATCCGACGGCGATCCAAGAAAACCGTGGATAAGAATGACGGGTCGATCAACTTTCGCCTTCGAAATTCCATGAGAGTCAGATTTGCTCATGGAGTGCTCACCACCGTTGTCGTGTTCGTGCCAATACGAGAGCGATTCAATGCAGCGACAATTTCTCCCTGCAGTACGCGATGGAACTGCACATTTTCAATTCTGTTCGTTCGTACTTCAATCAATGTGGAGCGGTTTGATTTCTCGGCGCATTGCAGTGCCTCGACAAGATTATCCGCTAAATCCCCACGAACGGTCGGCGAGTTGTAATGCAATCCAAACATCTTCGCCGCTGCAGAGAAGTTGAGTCCATGCGGAGCAGTCGTCCAAGGCTCGAGCACATTTGGATGATCAACGAGTGGAAGAAAATGGAATATTCCACCACCATCGTTATTCACGACCACGATGATCAATGGAACAGTACTGGCAGAGACAAGCGCGAGCGATCCAAGATCATGCAGCAGAGAAATGTCGCCGACAAATGCAACGGTGGGCGTGCCAGTGACGCGAGCATGACCAACAGCAGTTGCGATCAAGCCATCAATACCACTTGCGCCACGATTAACCGCAATATTTGGTGAAAACTCGACCCCTGCAGCATGCATATCAGCATCACGTATCGGCATGCTGTTTCCAACCAAGAGAGTCGTGCCGGAAGGACAACTCGCTGAAATTATTCGAGCAGTCGAAGGTTCATCCAATACTTCATTACGGTCATCCAAACGCGCATCAAGAACACATGCAACTATTTGGTCTGCCGACTTCCACGCATCCGCATAACTGCTCTTCATCACAGAAGTCTCTTCGATCGAGGCATGCAGCGATGATGAAAATTGCGCGAGAGCATTCGATGAAAGGCTTGTGTCAATCGATAACTCGATCGATGCGGCATGTTCGAAATCCATACGCTCGGGTCCATCTCGGATCACCATTTCACGAGCACCGCTGCGCCTCGATTGCGCAAGAAACTCATTGATGCGACGACTGCATATCGCTCCACCAAAACGAAGTATGAAATCTGGGCGCAAAGCGTTCGAAATCTCGGTGGAAGTCACTACCAAATCTGCATGCGCGACAACATCACCACGGCACTCGCCGTGACGCAAACCACTTCCAATATCAGCAAGAACAGGGCATCCCAAACGCTTGGCAAGTTGTTGTGCCATTACACGCATCGCTGGCGAATACAAAGCCCCAACACACAACAGTATGCGATGCGCACCTTCGCTCGAGAAACGAATTCGATCTACCAATCCATTGATGGTTTCATTCCATAACATTCCCGAATCGATTGTGGTTCTCCATGGGTCTTGACTTCGTACCCACTCAGAAAGATCACTGACCGAATCTCGTTTCCATGTTTCGATGCGCGGAGCGAGCGGCTCTCGAAACATCCAATTTAAATGGACGGGTCCTGCAGAATAGGAAGGAGAATGCGCTCGTCGCCATGCTTCGTCGGCGGTCGAGAGAATCCAATGTGGTGCGATTACCTCATCTGCACAAGGCACGTCGATGGACCATCGTGCAAATGCTCCAAAGATTTGACTTTGACGAACACTCTGATTTGCGCCGCAATCATGCAATTCTGGCGGACGATCTGCTGTCACCAACAACATCGGCGTGCCTGTCTTCGATGCTTCAACAACTGCGGGCAGAAGATTTGCGACTGCCGTTCCTGAAGTCGTGACAACCACTGCAGCACGGCCCGTTGCACGAGCAGCGCCAAGCGCAACGAAACCCGCGGAACGTTCATCGTGAGCGATGATGGATTCGATTCGAGGATTGCGAGAAATCGCATAGGCCAAAGGTGCAGAGCGTGATCCAGGACAAACGACCGCGAGTGACAAACCAAGTCGCGACCACTCTGCGAATGCCAGTTGAGTCCAAAGCGCGTTGAGGTTGGGAGCCTCGGTCGGATCGAAATGCTTCGAAGGTGAATCGCTCACAAACCAGTGACCTGACGATGTTGCGTCTGAAAATACGCATCAACATGATGCGTACCCATTCGCGAAACCTGAGTATTTCCTTGAATTTCATTTGATGCCCGAACAACGATTGCGTCAAAGGTTGAAAGTTTTCGCGTCGTTTCAAGCCACTCTGCATCTGCATCGGAACCACGCACAATTCCAGCTCCCGAATACGCAGTCATCTCGGTGTTGTTGATCAATGCAGTTCGAATTGCAACAGAAAATTCACTATGACTTGGAGACGTTATTCCGACAACTCCAGAGTAAAGACCACGACTCATTCGTTCATGCTCTCGAATGAACTCACGCGATTGTTCAACTGGCCATCCGCACACCGCAGGAGTCGGGTGCAATTCTGAAATGATTTGCGCATCATCGAACTGTGAGCGAAGTTGTCCCCGTGCGGTTGTCATCAAATGTTGGACATGACGCAAACGCATCACACTCGGCGATTCATCACATGCCAAACTCTCGACCATTGGTGAAAGCACAGATTCAATTCGGCGAATGACGATCTCGTGCTCACGCCGATTTTTGTCGCTTGCAAGAAGGCGCCCGGCGAGGCGGTCATCCGAAGCCGGATCAGGTCCACGCCCACATGTTCCTGCGACGGCCTCACTTTGAATGAAATTTCCGATTCTTCGAAAGAGCCTTTCGGGACTTGCGCCAAGAAATGCGCAACCTGGAATTTGCTCAACCAAGAAGTGAAAGCCACTTGGCTCCTCTTCCATCAAAGCTGCTAAAACAGCGCAAGGATCTATTGATTCGATCGCTGAATATCCACGCGTCCGCGCGAGCACCACTTTTTCAATCGAACCAGATGCGATCGCGCCAAGTGCAGCATCGATTCCATCCGCCCATCGAACTGGATCTCCATCTGCTGCGAGGCGCAATCCGCGCGGAAGCGCAAGATGCTCTAAAGGAGATTCGCATTGCTCAAGCGCAGCGAGCGCCGCGGATCCATCGCCCATGACATGAACTGCCAAGATGGTCTCGGTCGTTCGTCGAATTTCGACCAGTGGAAGAACGAGATGCATGCGATCAAATCCTGCCCACTCTGGAGCATGCTTGCCAACCCCCTCTGGGTCAAAGAAACTTGCATAATAAAAGATGGGCTCTGATGGGCCGATGACCTGTTGCAACGGAACCGAAGCCGGCTTGAGCAACTCACGAAGCACAGGATCTTTCCACGAAGGGAAATCGACTGCGCATCCAATACCAGCGCTCGCAAAAGTACCTTCTCGATTTCGAAAGAAGGATCGCTGACCAGATGATTGCGCTGCGAGCCATCGAAGTAAATCTGTTGGATCGATCTCGATTTCCAAACGCTCAAGAATCGGTTTCGATTGCTTCAACCGAATCTTGGATGCGATATTGGAACGCAGAACTTCAATAGCCTCTGATAATGGCGGACAGCCATCAAGGCGAGTCGAAAGAATGGGGCCAGAAAGTCGGGGTGTCATGCAAAACCGATCGTTTGTTCCAAGTCCAAGATGATAGGGATACCGCACCTTTGATATGCATTCGATGAAGGCTCAACCACGAAACATGTTATAGGACGATCATTCAAACTCTCATTGTCAGTATCCTGCAGCAGTCAATGAATTTTAGACGAAAAAAACGGGCGATGCACCACGCAGAAGCCCATGCAGACGAAGCGCCAGCAGCGTCAAAGGTGATGGTCCACCCATTCGTCCCTCAAGGCGATCCCGAACTCATAGACTCCCGCGCCGGGCTGGATAATTTCATGTCGCACGTTCGTGAGGAAGGAAGTTTCGCTTACGACACTGAATTTATTGGCGAAGAAACTTTCATCCCAAATATTTGTTTACTACAACTTGCTACACGCACACGCATTGCTCTGATAGATCCATTTGCATTCGACGCAGAAGCGCTCGAGCAAGTTTGGAATGCTGTTTGTGATCCGACTCTCACCACCATCGTGCATGCCGGCGGTCAAGATATCGAAGCGGCGCAGCGACGAACAAATCGCCAAGCTCTGAATGTGATTGACACGCAAATCGCCGCTGGATTCTTGGGCATGCCTTGGCCCACAAGTCTGGTCAATGTTGTACAGGCCGTGGCGAATCTTCGTTTGAACAAGGGTCATACATTTACTGAATGGGATTCGCGACCTTTATCGAAATCGCAACTCTCATATGCAGCAGATGATGTGCGCTATTTGCCGCTTGTATGGCATCTCCAAAAAGAACGACTCGAGGCAGCGAGCCGTACTGCGTGGACAATTTCTGAAAGTGTGGAGTCACTGCGCTCTATAGAAGAATTTGAACCAGAGAGTCAAGTGCGCCGAGCCGCACGCGGACTTGGTCTGCGACCTCGCGTGATGACCATTCTTCGAGAACTTGTGATTCTTCGATATTCAATCGCGAAAGAAAAAAATCTGCCACCACGAACGGTCATGCCTGATAGTCCAATGTTGGAAGCCGCGCGCCGAAAGATGAAATCGGCGGCGGAACTCGAAGAAATTCGTGGTTTTCCGCGGCAGACTGCAACAGAATTTGGCGAAGCGATTTTGCGAACGATCGAAACTGCCCGCGACTTGCCGATCGAGCGTGACCGTATTTGGATCACTCCAGAAGAAAGCGCAGAGGATCGAACTCGTATCGATGCGCTTTGGTCAATCATCACAATGCGTTCAATCTCGATGGGTATTGCGACGGCGCTCATTCTCAACCGCGGTCAACTCTCGCGTTGGTATCTCGGTCGCAACACGACACCAGAACCACTTTTCCCATCAAACTCTTGGCGACAAGAAGCAATTGGGCAGTGGATTGATGCTTTTCTCGATGGTCGAGAGACTCTCAACCTTGGCTGGAAAGATGGAGGCCCCGTCGTTCCATGAGTCACTGGATTCCAAAGCCCCCTTCCCCATCGACGCTTGGTGACCACGCGGTTCCGCTCGATGGAAATCATTTGCAAGGAAAGCGAATTGCGCTGCTTGTGACTGGAGGAATTGCTGCGATGAAAGCACCAACACTTGCACGGAGTCTCCGTCGACAAGGAGCGGAAGTCACGGCGTTTGTTTCAGATGAAGGCCTTCGTTATGTCACCGAAGACACCTTGGCGTGGAGCACGAATCGACCAGTGATCTCCAAACTCGGCCCCCGCGCCGAACACCTTTCTGGAGAAGATTTGTTTCACGCGTATCTCGTCGCGCCGGCAACTTACAACACGATCAACAAGATGGCGTGCGGAATTGCTGATGGGGCGATCACTGCGACATTGGCATCTGCTCTTGGTCGAATGGAGCGTGGCGCATGCGCGGTGCTCGTCTGTCCAACGATGCATGGTTCGATGCACACGCGCATTCTGACGGAAAGCCTGGAGAGACTGCAGCAACTTGGCGTGACTGTCATTGCACCTCGTGACGATTATGGCAAGCACAATCTTCCAGATGATGAGCCGATCGTTGCTGCTCTTTCTCGTGCGATTAGCACATCACCCCTTCGTGGCAAAAAAATCTTGGTGACTGGCGGACCGGTTCCTTCGCATCTCGATGCTGTTCGCCGACTGGGAAGTCGATTCACCGGTGCGCTTGGAGTGGCGATTGCGAAGGACTTGGCAATGTGTGGCGCAGATGTCGAATTGATTCTTGGAGCAGGAAGCGTCGCTGCGCCTCCGTGGCTCAACACGAGAATTGCGGAAAGTGTCGACCACTATCGGCAACTTGTTCTCGACACACTTCAAGCAACCCCACACCAAGGTGCGGTATTGAGCGCTGCGGTTTCTGATTTCGAACCAACGGAGATTCGCCAAGGCAAAGTCAAGACTGCTGATGGTGATTGGACTTTGCACCTTCGGCCAACAGCAAAAGTGATTGATGCTGTGCACAAAAATTTTCCAGCGCTGCACATGGTGGGCTTTAAGTACGAAGAAACTTCATCGCATGAAGCGCTGATGGAAACTGCTCGTTCGCGCGCAGCAGAACACGGTGCGTGCGTTGCGAATCGCGGCGAAGAAAATCCAAAGGGAACGGAGCAAGTTGCTTGGTTGGTTGTTCCAGGCCGAGAGCCTGTGCGAATGGAAGGAAAGCCAGCGATTGCTGCTGCGATTCGCGCGCATCTGGAACATCGTGCGGGACTTCATCCCATGGCGCACAACTAGATTTTGTTTGCATGAGGTGCAGCGATTGATGTGCCTCCAACTTCGCTGCGTCCGCCGCTGCTCCTAGAATGCGGTTATGGCAAAGCGAATTTGGGTCACTGCGGATACGCACTTTGGACATACTGAAGCAATCGGGCTATTTGCGCGCCCCGTCGCAATCAACGACGTGAGATCGATGGACGAGCTGCTGATTGACCGCATCAATTCGCGAGTCAATCGTCGCGACCACCTTCTGCATTTGGGCGACTTCACTGGACCGCGAATCTGGAAAGGCGATGAAGGCGAAGTCAGTATGCAATTTGCGAAAAGTCTGCGCGAGCGAATTTTCTGCGAGACGATCGAGGTCGTGCGCGGCAATCATGATCCTTCGCGCAAGCGACTGAAAAAAATTTTTGGTGATGCGCACGAAATTCTTTCTTTCAAAGGGTGGGCAGGTGGCCAAGAGCGCGTCGTCTGTTGCCACTATCCCATGCGGACCTGGCAGGGAATCTTTGACGGAGCGATGCATCTCTATGGGCACACGCACGGAGCATTCGAATCGATTGGACGCAGCACCGATGTCGGCGTCGATTGTTGGGAGTATGGTCCAGTGCTGCTTGACGATGTCTTGGCTCGAATCGCCGAACAGCCTGCACCCAAACGAGCAGAGATTCCGCCACGTCGACAAGCGATGCAAAATCCCAAAATCGACAGCAATATCCTCTGACCAGATTCCATATACTGAAACCCGATGACACAAACCTTTGCAAATTCACTGCTGAAAAAGACGGCGCTCTCTGTTGCGTTCTTAGGATTTTGCTTTGGATGCGGCACCGAGAGATCGGTGAATGTCAGCGATAACTCGACTTCATTGTCTCACGCTTCAAACAATATCAATGAAGAAGACGCATGGTCGATGGATGGATCAGCTCTCGAAGAACGATGGGACGAGGATCCGACGATCATGCAGCCGAACTATCCTTACAACGGTTTTCAGCCTGGCTTCAGCGAATAGAGAATCAAATTCAATTCATCACTTCATGACACGACGAACAGCGGCTGATCCGCTTGGCATTTCATTCAATGCAACGCCGGGCTTCCACGACTTGGAGAAAAATGTTCCGTCATCAACGGGTTCAATCGTCGTGTGCCATCCATCGGCCCAATACAAATGTGCGATTCCCGATTCGATCTGCCAGGTACCTTGATTGATTGCATCGATGCTCTTCATCGCCATGCCATCTGATCGAAGCGCGGTATACAGTTCATACTTTGGTCCAGCGAGGGCGCCAGGAATGATCCATACGCCGACGAAGCGCAGATCATCACCAGAAACTTTGACTGCTTGCCCACTATTGGCTGGTTCTTTCTGCGGACCTGATCCAGGCGCAAGCCCCGGTGGATAGCCCAACTTGTCATATCCAAGCGCAGAGCGAGAGATCACATCGCGCCAACCACTATTGAGACGAATATCAATCGTGCCATTGACCAATTCCCAGCGGCCGCGCTCTCCCTTTGCGCCATCTTCGCCTTTCCACCAAGTATCAACCGCAGAACCATCTGCTGACAAAATCATATTGAAGAGTTCATTTTCAGAATCAGTCAGACTCCATATTGCCACGGCTTCTTCGCGAGTGATGGGTTTCGATTGAGAAAAAGATAATCCCCCTTGCGTCTCACATCCCAAGAAAGATGCGAGCATTGTCAGCGTGAGTGTGAGCGACGATAGAGAATAAATTCGATTCAAAGTTGGTTTGTTCATAAGCGCATTCATTGTCGAGATTTTATCAAGGCCCGCCAGAAGAGTCTTCCCCGTACATTGAAGGCGTGAACCACGTCGATTATGCGCAAATTTTTATTTCGATGATTGCCATCGTCAATCCGGTGATGGGCGTTCCAATGTTCGTCAGTCTCACCAATCAGATGACTTCGGACGAACGGCATCGCGCTGCACGTGCGGCAGCGATCACAGTCTTTACGGTTCTGGGAGTATCGATCATCGCCGGCGACACAATACTGGGGTTTTTCGGCATCAATGTGATGGACTTTTCCATCGCGGGTGGAATCCTGATTCTACTGATGGCGATCAACATGCTGAATGCACGAACCGATTCAGGTGCGCGCATTTCTGCTGACGAGAGATTGGAAGCTGCGCATCGAAACAGTGTGGCGATTGTTCCCATCGGCATCCCACTTCTCGCCGGACCTGGAGCGATTTCGACTGCAATTATCGTTGCGGATAAAGCGCCGACTTTTCAGCATCGCCTGATCTTGATTGGGCTCTGCTTGGTGATCGGTGTCTTGACATATTTCACGCTGCGTGTTTCGCGCGGACTTTCACGGCTCTTTGGGATCATAGGAATGAACATCTTCAATCGAATCATGGGATTGCTCCTCGCAGCAGTTGCGGTCAGTTTCATCGTGAGCGGCGTTCAACAACTTTTTCCATATCTTGTCCAAAAGCCGACACCCATCACAACGCCTGCGCAATGATCCTCTTGATTCAGTCACGACTCCTTCTCCCTGCTAGCCTGATCGCATGAATCGCAGACGCTTCTTGCAGATCTCTGGGTTTTCTCTCGCGGCAACTTCTGCCCTTTGGTCTTGCCAAACATCATCTCGTCAGCGTTCGAGCAGTGATGGGAGGCCGATTGCAAAATATGGAAGAGCGCGTGATCAATCTCTGCGAATTGCGTGCATCGGCGTCGGTGGGCGTGGGCTGGACAATCTGAATGAACTCCTTGCAGAATGCGATGCGGGACCACAGCCTCAGTTCGTGGAAATCTCCGCCCTCTGCGATGTCGACTTAAACATGCTCGACATAGCGGCGACGAGAATTCCAAACGCAAAGCGTTATCGCGACTTTCGACTTCTGTACCGCGACATTCAATCTGGTGCGATCGAGATTGATGCGGTGGTGATCAGCACACCAGATCACACGCACGCATTCGCAACTGCAATGGCGCTTGCTTGCGGATTGCCGGTCTACTGCGAGAAACCTCTGACGCACACAGTTGCAGAGGCTCGCACAATTGCTGCGATGGCGCGTGCCGCCAAAGTCCCAACGCAGATGGGAACGCAAATTCATGCGGGGAACAACTATCGAACAGTCGTCGAGTTGATTCGCTCTGGCGCCATCGGTGAAGTTTCATTTGCAGATTGTTGGGACAACAGATCATGGTGTTGCGGACAGCTGACGCCTAGCGCGCTTGTTCCTGCGTCACTTGATTGGGATCTCTGGCAAGGGCCAACGCTGCCCAGTGCATATATCAAAGATATTGCGCCTGCAAATTGGCGGCGATATTGGAAGTATGGAAGCGGAACACTGGGTGATATGGCGTGTCACATTTTGGATCTCCCCTTCTGGGCGCTTGGTCTTGGAGAACAAAATGGATTACGCGCAGAGATTGGCGCGGATGGTCCGGCAGTCGACAGCGTGGGATGCCCAGCGTCACTTGAAGTTTCCTGGGCACTGAAATGGCCATCGCGAATAGCAGGAAAAGATCCGCTGATTCTCCGTTGGTTCGATGGAGGAAAAGTTTCACCGACAGTGCAAGAACTTTCTGCCAAAGACAAGCAGAATTATGCCCGCTTCAACACACTCTTCCAAGGTTCAAAGGGTTTTCTCTTATCGAACTATGACGAACATTTGATATTGCCTGGAGCCCTTGCCGAAAAAGTTGTTGCCCCAGTTCCGACATTGACCCGCCCTGCTGGGCATCACCTCGAGTGGATCAATGCTGTTCGCGCCTGGACGATGGATTTGCCAACCAACTTTGCAATGACAGGATCCAACTTTCAATACGCTTCACGGCTGACCGAACTTGTACTTTGCGGAGCCGTTGCGTACCGCTCTCAAGGATCGATCACATATGACTTTGAAAGCGGGGTCATCAGTGGAACAAACGCCAAAAGGGCGACAGAATTGATGACCGCACCTTCCCGAGATGGCTGGGCGCTCGATCCAAATTCTTTGTTTCTTGACGCGAATGGCTTAAAAATTCGCTGACCGTGACGGAATTAAATATTTAAAATAAAAAAAAACGAGAAAATCAATTTACATTTCCTGCGGGCGTGGATACATTCAACTCTCTTCGATGAAGTAAAACTCATTCAAGAACTATCGACTTCTTCTTTTCCCTAAAAAAGATGAATTCGATAAGAACTGCATCTGTCCAGGTTTTGTCCCTTTTTCGTGGAGTACTTATTGAAAAACTGTTTGTTTATCGGGGCTCTTTCGTCTGTGGTTGTCACTTCAATGTCATCCGCAGCAATTATTACTTTTACGACTGCTGCAGCGTTTGGTCTCGCGTCTGGCAACGAAGGAACCTCTGTTTTCACAGAGAATTTTGACGATTTGGAAGGATTCTATTCAAATCCACTTACAGGAAATTTGGGTGGAGCGACTTGGTCTGCCACAGCATTTGGCGGTCTGTTTGTTGGTCAAGTTTCATCAAGCCCCGCTCTCTCAACTGCATACGCCGTTCCATTGACCATTGAATTCACTGGGAATGATGTTTACGGCGTATCAGGAAATTTCTTTGCGACAAATCAAGATTTCAGCGTAGTTGGAAACATAGTGAAAATCACCATAAGTGATGGGACTGTGCACACCGGTTATGTGAACTCAAGTTCAGCATTTCTTGGATTTTATTCGACCGGTGCGGCCATAACCAGCATCACGCTCTCGCTGCCGT